>JAFYBB010000029.1 GCA_017540445.1 Clostridia bacterium
CGCAGCGCTCGCAAAACGCTCCAGTGGAGCGATTTCAGCGAGGCCGGGCCGGCAGGCCCCCGGTAGAGGTGCCCGAAGGGCGGAGAGGGGCCTCCCCCGCCTGCCGCACACGACATACCAGAAAGACCCCTTTCAGGCGCTTCGCGCCAGCTCTCCCCGTCACCGGGGCGAGCCAAGGCTGCCGCGCATGAGTGCAAGCCTCGAACGCCGCGCTATCCCCCTTGCCTCGCCCCCCGAAGGGGGAGAGGTGCCGAAGGGCGGAGAGGGGAATCCCCCATCCCACAGCTTTCCCTGAATAACCACAAAAAGGGGATCGGCCCGCTCGGGTCGATCCCCTTTTGAGTAGAGCTTACGCGGCGGGCGCGACCTCTTCCTCGGCGGCCTCGGCTGCGACGATGGACAGCGTGCCGCGGGGCGCGCCGTACATGTCGGCCTTGATGGTGCCTTCCAGCTCGCTGGAGATGTACTCCACCACGGCCTCGTCCATCGGCACGCCGGTGTCAAAGCCGGCGCCCTCGCTATAGGCGCGGTTGAACACGTTGTAGGTGTCGCCGCCGGCGGCGCAGAAGTTGTTGGTCACCACGGCGTAGGTGGCGGCGGGATCGAAGGGCTCGCCGTTGACGAACTCGATGCGCACGCGCTGGATGGAGGCGGGCGCGAAGTAGCTGGTCTCCTTGCCGTTCAGCGTGTAGACCTCGCCCTGGTCAAATTCGACGGTGGTGTCCAGCGTCCAGACGATGCCGCTGGTCTGCGGGAAGCCGCCGATGGGGTCGGGCGTGCAGAAGGTGGACGCCTCCAGCGCCTCCAGCATCTCCTCGCCGGTCACGTAGATCACGGCCACGGTGTTGCCGAAGGGCAGCACGGTGTTGATGTCCTTCATGGTGATGTCGCCGGGCTCGACGGTGGCGCGGATGCCGCCGCCGTTGGTGATGCCGACCACATGGTTGGGCTCGACCTGCTCGACGCCGCCCTCCTTGACGACCTTCCAGACCATCGCGTCGCAGACCAGGTCGCCCAGATTGGTCTCCTCGGTGCGGTTGCCCGGGGCCTTCTCGCCGTTCAGCTGCACTTCGCTGGTGGCGAAGGTGTTGTTGTACACGGCGTCGATCTCGTCCATGATCTCCTGGGCCCTGGCGGCGACGGTCTCGTCCTTGGCCAGGCCGTCGGTGGAGAGCAGGAAGTTGTCCTCGACGGTCTTGGTGGCGTCGTCAATGACGACCACGCCGATGTAGGCGAACTGGGTGCCGGTGGACTGAACGGGCTTGCCGTCCTCGGCGCCGGTCATCACGGTGTGGGAGTGGCCGTCGATCACGAAGTCCAAGCCGGTCACCTTGTCCAGCACGTCCACGGAGCGATAGCCGTTGACTGCGGATTCGACATCCACGCCCATGTGGAACACGCCGATGACCAGGTCGTTGTCCTGGCGCACGGCGTCGACCGCGGCCTGGGCGGACTTGTACAGCTCGTCAAACGCGGCGAAGGTGATATCCTGGATCAGCCCGGGATGGACCTTGGTGGCCGTCTCGGGGGTCGTCAGGCCGACGAACGCGATCTTCAGCACGTTCTCGTCGCTGCCGCTGAAAAAGGTATGGGAGGCGGGCAGGATGAGCTCGCCGGTCTCGTCCAGCGTCACGTCGGCGCAGATGGGGAAGAACGACTTTTCGCCGCCCAGGTTCTCCATCAGCTGCGCGTAGCCGTAATCGAAGTCATGGTTGCCCAGGGCAACGATGTCATATCCGGCCAAACTCATCAGCTCTGTGGCCGCCGCGCCCTTGTTGACGTTGACGTAGGTGGTGCCCCGGCTGAAGTCGCCCGCGTCCACCAGTATGACGTCGCTTGCGCCCATCGCCTTGAACTTGTCGCGCAGCGCGGGCATGTAGGCGTAGCCGTCTATGGCGCCGTGCACGTCGTTGGTGTGCAGTATGATCGTCTTGCCGGTGAAATCGCCGGGCATGGTCCTGACCGCGGGCAGCAGGTCGGAGTAGTAACTCGCAGACGCGGTGGCGCCCATGGCGATCAGCATCGCCAGCGCCAGGACGAGGGCCAACAGTTTCTTGCTCATGTCGATTCACTCCCATTCATGTATTCGGTACACATGTACCCTGTATATAGGATATACGATTTCTGTCGGAAATGCAAGGGGGAGAGCGATAAAAAACGGCTGATCACGTTTTCTTGGGAGGATTCCCCTCTCAGGCGCTTCGCGCCAGCTCATCCCACGGGCCTGCCTCGGCCCCAGCTCACTGAAAACAGCACACTGTGCTGTTTTCCGGGCGTTCGCTGCCCCTCACGGGGGCGAGCCAAGGCTGCCGCGCGTGCACTAACCTCGAACTCCGTACTATCCCCCCTTGCCTCGCCCCCCGAGGGGGGAGAGGTGCCCGCAGGGCGGAGAGGGGCCTTGCCTCGCCCCCGTGAGGGGGGCCGCAGCGCCCGGAAAACAGTCCAGTGGACTTGCCTTCCCCTTTGGGGAAGGTGGCGCGAAGCGCCGGAAGAGGTCCTCAGCGAGGCTGGGCCCGTCCGTGCGCGATGGGACCCAATGCTTCAGCATTGGGCGCGCGCGTTTGGTAGGCCCCCGGACCATATCAATTTCCCTCGTTCGCGCTTTAATAGCTTTACTCCAATACGCTCTCCAACAGCTCGTGATCTCTTCGCGATGCGCAGAGGTAAAACTGTACCGTCGCCTCCGGATCTACCAGCGGCACGGCGACCCGGTGCTCCGGCACGAAGGACACGTATTGCCGGGACAGATTCGTCACAAAGTTCGGCAGGTCGGACGCGGCGATCAACTCATGCAGCGCCTTCCGGTCACTCTGTATGATGAAATGCACGTGCCGCATCTTTTGTTCATGCAGCGCCTGCCAAATGCCCAGACCCGTGGACAACAGCATGGTCAGACCCTCAAGATCCGATATATGCAGCTGTTCACTATACTATCATGTTATAGTGAAATAATCAAGCGGCATTGTACATTTTGGCCGCGTTGTGCTATGCTCTGTTTGGAACAGGACAAAGGGAGCGATCAATATGACGCAGATCATCGGGCGGTGGATCGAGCCACGCCCCGTTTTATCGACAGATCGACAGCAGTTTACCAACCTGGCTTTGAAAGCCATGATCATGCCGCTTCTGATCGAGCAACTGCTCCAGATGGTGGTAGGCCTGGCGGACACCATGATGGTCAGTCATGCTGGCGAGGCTGTTGTGGCGGGCGTCGGCCTGGACACGATGATCTACACGATATTCATCTATCTGTTCACCGCCATCTCCGCAGGCGGCGCCGTGGTGGTCGCCCAGTACATCGGCAGCCGTGAGCGGGAAAGCGCCAATCTGGCCGCTTCCCAGATCTTCCATCTGGCGGGCCTGCTGTCCATCCTTTGCATGGCGCTGATGCTGATGTTCGGATCCGCCCTGCTGGAAGTCATGTACCCGGCAACAGAGGCGGTCACCATGCAGGCCTGTAAGACCTACATGTGGATCGTGGCGCTGTCCTTCCCAGCCAACGCGATTTACAACGCAGGCGCGGCGGTTTACCGATCCATGGGACAGACAGAGGCTACCATGTGGGTCTCCCTGGCGGCGAACCTGGTCAATGTCGTCGGCAACGCCATCGGTATATTCGTACTGAAAGCCGGGGCGGCGGGCGTGGCCTGGCCGACGACCCTATCCTGGTATATTGCCGCCATTGCCATGACGGCCCTGTGCCTGAAGAAGGGAAGCTATGTACGCATCCTACCGGGGTATCTGTTCCGGCCAAATCTTCCGATGATTCGGCGCATACTGGGGGTCGCGATACCGAATTCAGTGGAGAACACCCTCTTCCAGGCGGCGAAGGTGGTGCTGGGCATGCTGGTCGCCACCTTCGGCACCTCCCAAATCGCAGCCAACACCACCGGGCAGACCTTCTGGTCTCTGGCCGCGTGCATGGGCATCTCCATGGGCACTGTATTCATCACCGTGGTCGGTCAGTGCGTCGGCGCGGGGGATGTCGAGGCGGCGGAGTGGTACATCCGCAAACTGACGCGGCTATCCCTGCTGCTGGCCACGGTGTGGAACATCATCGTGATGGCGCTTACGCCGATTCTGTTGCCGCTCTACGACCTGTCCGACGAGACCAAGCGACTGATCCTGATCATCGTCGCGATCCACAATCTGTTCTCCGCGCTGGTTCAGCCCTTCTCCGGGCCGCTGTCATCGGGATTGCGAGCGGCAGGCGATGTTAAGTACACCATGTGGGCGTCTCTGTTTGCCACCGTTGTCTGCCGTACATTTCTCTCCTTCCTGTTGGCAAAGCAGCTGGGGATGGGCGTGATCGGCATTGCGCTGGCGATGGTACTGGACTGGTGCATCAAGGCCGCGCTTGACATCTGGCGGTTCAGGAGCGGTAAATGGAAGGAAAAGAGGATCATTTGACACACTACTGTATCGACTGCGACAGAAAGAGAGGTATGCATCATGAATCATCGTTACCTGAATCAGATTGAGGTCTCCCCCGTCGGCATGGGCTGCATGGGCTTCTCTCATGGCTATGGAGAGATCCCGCCGGAGGATTACGCGATCAAAGCTATCCGCAGAGCCTATGACTTTGGCTGCATTTTCTTTGACACCGCCGAATCCTATGGCCCCGACCTGCTCCCTGAGAACCGCGGTCACAACGAGCGCATCGTCGGAAAAGCGCTGCGTGATGTCAGGAAGCAAATCATTCTGGCAACGAAGCTCCATATGGATGCGACCGAGGTCAATGAAGGTAGTTCCGTTTATCCTGTCATTCGCCGCCACTTGCAGGCATCAATGGAAAGGTTGTATACAGATTACATAGACTTATACTACCTCCACCGGGTAAATCGTAACATTCCCGTGGCAGAAGTCGCTGACGCGATGGGACGGCTGATCTCCGAAGGCCTGATCCGTGGCTGGGGCTTAAGCCAGGTAGACGTGGATACTATCGAGGAAGCGCAGGCAATCACCCCCCTGTCCGCCGTGCAGAATATCTACTCTATGGTTGAACGTGGCGTGGAGGAAGCGGTCATTCCCTACTGCATCGAGCACAACATCGGTTTTGTGCCCTTCTCACCAATTGCCAGCGGCTTGCTTTCGGGCAGGGTCAAGGCCGGGAGCAGCTTCACTCACAGCGACGATGTGCGGAAGTACGTACCTCAGCTCAACGAGAATAATCTCAAAGCCAACCAGCCAATCATCGATTTGATAACAGGGTATGCGGAGCTAAAGCGCGCAACACCCGCACAGATCTCTCTGGCATGGATGCTCCACAAGTATCCAAACGTGGTGCCAATACCTGGTTCAAAGAATCAGGAGAGAATACTGGAAAACCTCGGAGCCTGGAATGTTGTTCTCTCTGATGAGGAGTTCGCTGCTCTCGATACGGCTCTGGCCGCACTGCCTGTCGCCGGGCATCGTGGATTTGTCCAGTTCGAGGGTGAAAAGATCAAAGATTGGGGAAAGAAGTGAAACGGATTGAACCGTCCGCGGTTCGCTTCACGGACTGGAAAACCCACAGGGTTTTTCACTTGTTATCCCCAATGGCACTAAGTTCAGCGGTTGGGGTGCCCTATCCCCCGCTTCGCGGGTACTTCCCCACGGGCCTGCCTCGGCCCCAGCTCTCTGAAAACAGCACTCTGTGCTGTTTTCCGGGCGTTCGCTGCCACTGCGGTGGGGAAGCTTTTGGACGGTGTCCA
>JAFYBB010000319.1 GCA_017540445.1 Clostridia bacterium
CCGGCACCGACAGCTTCGCTTCCCACTTGTGCACCGCGCCGACGGTGACGCCCAGCACCTCCGCCAGCTGTTCCTGGGTCAGCCCCCGGGCCTTGCGGTGCGCCCGGATGTTACCGGCAAGCCTCGTCTCCATCTTCATCGCTCCCTTCGCGGTTTCTGAGCCCATTATACCCCACCGGAGGCGGAATGTGAAGACACTGACAATACTGTTAGAATAATTATTTCTATACCACCGGTATTGAATCTTGTCACCGGGACGGTCCTGTTGACAAGTTTTCTTGTCAACAGGACCGTCCCGGTGACAAGGTCCATGCGGCGCTGAGGCAATTTCTAACGCGAACATGCTTGACCGTGCGCGGCGCGGGCGTGTATAATCAGGGCGCATACAAAGGAGGGGATGGCCGTGGACGCGCAGCGGGCGGCGCAGGTGCTGGAGGCCCTGAGGGGGCTGTACCCGGAGGCGAGGCCGGAGCTGAACTTCGCCAATCCCTTTGAGACGCTGATCGCCACGATATTGTCGGCCCAGTGCACCGACAAGCGGGTGAACCTGGTGACGGCGCGGCTGTTCCCGCAGTACCCGGACGCCTTCGCGATGGCGAAGCTGACGCCGGAGGAACTGGAGCCCATGATCCGCGAGTGCGGGCTGTACCGCAACAAGGCGAAGAACATCGTGGCCGCCTGCCGGGCGCTGGCAGAGCAGTACGGCGGCCAGGTGCCGAACACCCGGGAGGCGCTGATGAAGCTGCCCGGCGTGGGTCAGAAGACCGCGGGCGTGGTGCTGCTGGCCGCCTTCGGGGACGACCAGATCCCGGTGGACACCCACGTGTACCGGGTCTCGCGGCGCATAGGCCTGGCGGACGGCAACACCCCCGAGAAGGTGGAGGCGCAGCTTCGGGCGCTGCTGGACCGGGAGATCTGGTCGCTGGGGCACCACCTGATCATCTGGCACGGGCGGCGCTGCTGCCACGCCAGGAAGCCCGAGTGCGCGCGGTGCCCCCTGAACGACGGACTGTGCGAAAAGCATATGGAGAGTTGAGCAATGGCTTTGTTTGTTGATGTGGTCAGCATATCGGTGAAGGCCGGCGACGGCGGCAACGGCTGCGTGTCGTTTCACCGGGAGAAATTCGTACAGGCCGGCGGGCCGGACGGCGGCGACGGCGGGCGTGGCGGCGACGTGATCTTCGAGGCCAGCGAGCGCATGCACACGCTGATGGACTTCCGCTACAAGCGCAAGTTCACCGCCGAAAACGGCGGCGACGGCATGGCCAACCGGCGCACGGGCAAGTCCGGCGAGCCGGTGGTGATCCAGGTGCCCCCGGGCACGGTGGTGCGGGAGAAGGCCACCGGCAAGCTGCTGCTGGACCTGTTCGAGCCCGGCGCGCGCAAGGTGCTGATGCGGGGCGGCAACGGCGGCTTCGGCAACCAGCGCTTCGCCACGCCCACGCGCCGGGCCCCCCAGTTCGCCAAGCCCGGCGAAAAGCGGGAGGTCGTGGAGCTGACGCTGGAATTGAAGTCCATCGCCGACGTGGGGCTGGTGGGCTTTCCGAACGTGGGCAAGTCCACGATACTGTCCGTGGTCACGGCGGCGCGGCCGAAGATCGCCAACTACCACTTCACCACGCTGCAGCCGAACCTGGGCATCGTCAAGCACGGCGAGGCCAGCTTCGTGCTGGCGGACATCCCCGGCCTGGTGGAGGGCGCGGCCCAGGGCGTGGGCCTGGGGCACGCGTTTTTGAGGCATGTGGAGCGCACGCGGATGCTGCTGCACGTTCTGGACATCTCCGGCAGCGAGGGCCGGGATCCGCTTGAGGACTACGACGCCATCATGAAGGAGCTGGAGGCCTACGGCGATTTGAAGCACCGGCCGATGATCGTGGTGGCCAACAAGATCGACCTGCCGGGGGCGGAGGAAAACCTCGCGCGCCTGCGGGAAAAGCTGGCGGGCACGGGCATCGAGATCTTCCCGGTGTCGGCGGCCACGCGGCAGAACTTCGACGCGCTGCTGTACGCCACGGTGCGGATGCTGGACAGCTGCCCGCCCGCGGAGCCCTTTGCCGAGGAGGCGCTGGCCGACGCCGGCGCGCTGGCCTCGGGCGAGCCCTTCACGATCTCGGTGGAGAACGGCGTCTACTTCGTCACGGGCCGGGAGGCGGACCGCCTGATCGACTCGGTGAACTTCGACAACGAGGAATCGCTGAACTGGTTCCACCGCTCGCTGCGGCGGCTGGGCGTGATCGACGCCCTGCGCGAGATGGGCGCGAAGGAGGGCGACAGCGTCGTCGTCGGGGACGTGGAATTCGACTTTGTGGAATAGAAACTGGAGGAATACGTCATGACAACCAGACAGCGCGCGGCCCTGCGCGCCATGTGCAATACGATGGAGCCGATTTTGCACATCGGCAAGGACGGCATCACCGACAATCTGGTCAAGCAGTGCTGGGACGCGCTGGAGGCGCGGGAGCTGATCAAGGTGACCGTGCAGAAGAACGCGCCCTTCGGCAGCGCCCGCGAGGCCTGCGACGCCCTCTGCGAGCGCGTGCACGCCGAGCCGGTGCAGACCATCGGCAACCGCTTCTGCATCTACCGGCAGGCGCGGGAGAATTCAAAGATTCGCCTGGAAGACCTGTAATGAGTCAGGGAACCTGAGTCATGGGGACGGTTCTAGTGACTCATTGTCTTGAACAATGAGTCACTAGAACCGTCCCCATGACTCATTCAAACAGCCGCCTTGGAGGGCGGCGCGCGATCAGCGCGGCGGCCAGCTGCCACAGCAGCGCCAGCGCCCCTAGCAGGCACAGCGGGTTGCCGCGCAGCAGGTAGAGCAAAAGCAGCGCGGCGGCCAGCGCGGCGTTGCGGGGTTTTGGGCGAATCGCGCAGGCGCGTTGAAGGGCGTCGCGCAGCCTGTGGCGCAGCGGCTCGGGCGCTTCGACCTCCACAGTCCGCGGCGCGCCGGGCGCGCGCATGAGCCGCGTCAGCGCC
>JAFYBB010000320.1 GCA_017540445.1 Clostridia bacterium
AAAACCCGAACATTCCCCCTGCTTTCCCAAAATTTATTCTGAAATAGGGCTTGACAACCGCCGAAGCGTGCATTATAATGTCACCAACTTCACAGAAACCGGGAAGAAAAGAGTAGTAAGCGTCTTTGCGGTCATCCCAGAGAGCCGCCGACAGTGGGAATGCGGCATGACGGATTCGCTGAATGGACTTTTCAGGGTCCTCCGGAACGCGAAAGCAAGTATGGGGGAACGGGAATGCGGGCCCGTTATCAATCCGCGCCGTATGTCAGTACGGGCTGAGTGGATCGAAAGATCAATGTGAGTGGCACCACGGAAATGTCTGTTCCGCCTCATATCCCCAAGGGGATATGGGGCGTTTCATTTTCCCCACGGCAATGTGAAGGAATACATTATTCAGGAGGTAATCCCAATGAAGAAGATCATCTGCACCATCGTCGCGCTCTGCATGCTGCTGAGCATGGCCGCCATGGCCGAGGGCACCGCCTTCAAGGTGGGCATCTGCAACTACGTGGACGACGCGTCCCTGAACCAGATCGTGGACAACATCCAGGCGCAGCTGGACGCCATCGGCGCCGAGAAGGGCGTGACCTTTGAGATCAACTACGACAACTGCAACGCCGACAACAGCGTCATGCAGCAGATCATCGCCAACTTCATCGCCGACAACGTTGACCTGATGGTGGGCATCGCCACCCCGGTGGCCATGAACATGCAGGGTATGACCGAGGACAACCAGATCCCCGTGGTGTTCGCGGCGGTCACCGACCCCGTGGGCGCGGAGCTGGTGGCTTCGCTGGACGCCCCCGGCGGCAACATCACCGGCACCTCCGACTATCTGGACACCGACGCCGTGATGAACCTGATCTTCGCGGCCAATCCCGACGCGCAGACCGTCGGCCTGCTGTACGACGTGGGCCAGGATGCCTCCGCCACGCCGATCGCCGCGGCCAAGGCATTCCTGGACGCGAAGGGCGTGGCCTACAAGGAGTACACCGGCACCAACGTCTCCGAGGTGCAGCTGGCCGCGAACGCCGCGGTGGCCGACCGGGTGGACGCCCTGTTCACCCCCCAGGACAACACCGTGATGACCGCGGAGCTGTCGATCTATGAGGCGCTGGCCGAGGCGGGCATCCCGCACTACACCGGCGCGGATTCCTTCGCCCTGAACGGCGCGTTCCTGGGCTACGGCGTGGACTACGCGAACCTGGGCGTGGAGACGGCCAACATGATCGCCCACATCCTGGTGGACGGCGCGTCCCCGGCCGAGACCCCGGTCATGACCTTCGACAACGGCACCGCCACTGTCAACACCGAGACCTGCGAAGCCATCGGGCTGGACTTTGACGCCGTCTGCGAGGCCTTCGCGCCCTACTGCACCAGCATCCAGAGCATCACCACGGCGGAGAGCTTCGAATAACCGATATCTTTCCTTCGGCAGATTTATGACTTTGTCATAAATCTGCCGAAGGAATCCACAAGAGAGGAATCCAAGCATGACCTTTGCCACAATACTGGGCCTCGGCCAGACGGCGCTGGAGCTGGCGCTGTTCAACGCGCTGACGGTCCTTGCGCTGTTTTTGAGCTACTCGATGCTGAACGTGTGCGACCTGTCCACCGACGGCTGCTTTACGTTGGGCGCGGTGGTCGGCGCGGTGACGGCCATCGCGGGCCATCCCTGGCTGTCGCTGCCGGCGGCGATGGGGGCGGGCATGCTGTCCGGCCTGGTCACCGCCGTGCTGCAGACGCGCATGGGCGTGAACAGCCTCTTGGCCGGCATCATCGTGAACACCGGCCTGTACTCGGTGAACATCTGGATCATGGGCGGCTCGTCGCTTCTGAACATGAACAAGACCCAGACCGTGTTCACGCTGCTGAAGGGGGCGCTGAAGGGCTCGCCGCTGGGCGCGCAGTATTCGCTGATCATCGGCCTGATCGCGGTGACGGCGGTCATCGTGTTCCTGGCGCTCTTTCTGCGCACGCGGCTTGGCCTGGCGATTCGCGCCACCGGCGACAACCCGGACATGGTGCGCTCCTCGTCGATCAACCCGGTGTTCACCACCACCGTGGGCCTGTGCATCTCCAACAGCTTCACGGCCCTCAGCGGCTGCCTGCTGGCCCAGAGCCAGAAGTCGGTGGACATCAACATCGGCCAGGGCATGGTCACGGTGGCGCTGGCGTCGCTGCTGATCGGCGGCGTGTTCATGGGCCGCCGGAGCATACCGCTGCGGGCGGTGGGCGCGGTGATCGGCGCGTTCGTGTTCCGCATGGTGTACACCGTGGCGCTGCGGTTCAACCTGCCGGCGTTCATGCTGAAGCTGATCTCCTCGATCATCGTGGTGATCGCCATCTCCGGCCCCTACCTGAAGGGCCAGGCCCCGCTGATGCGGCGGAAGCTGGCCGCGAAGCTCGGAAAGGCGGGGATGAAGCGATGCTGAAGCTGAACCACGTGAAGAAGACCTTCCACCCCGGCACCTCCGACGCCCGGGTGGCCCTGGACGACGTGACGCTGCACGTGCGCAAGGGCGACTTCATCTCCATCATCGGGGCCAACGGCGCGGGCAAGTCCACGCTGTTCAACGCCGTCTGCGGCAGCTTCTTCGTGGACGAGGGCAGCGTGATGCTGGACGGCCAGGACGTGACCATGGCGCCGGAGCACAGGCGCGCGAAGGTGATCGGCCGGCTGTTTCAGGACCCGATGCGCGGCAGCGCCCCGGCCATGAGCATCGAGGAAAACCTGGTGCTGGCGGCGGGGCAGGGGGGCTGGCTCAGCACCGCCGGCAAGCGGGAAAAGCAGGCGTTTCGAGAGCGGCTGGCGCTTCTGGACATGGGCCTGGAGGACCGCATGAAGCAGCCGGTGGGCCTGCTCTCCGGCGGCCAGCGCCAGGCGCTGACGCTGATGATGGCCACGCTGAGCATGCCGAAGATACTGCTGCTGGACGAGCACACCGCGGCCCTGGACCCCGGCACCGCCGAGAAGGTGCTGGAGCTGACCACCCGCATCGTGGCGGAGAACAGGCTGACCTGCCTGATGATCACCCACAACATGCAGTCCGCGCTGGACCTGGGCAACCGCACCATCATGATGGACAGGGGCCGCATCGTGTTCGACACCGAGGGCGAGGCCCGCGCGCAGCTGACCGTGGAGGACCTGCTGGAGAAGTTCCGCGAGGCCAGCGGCCGGAAGCTGGACAACGACCGGATGCTGCTGGCGTAGGGGGAAATGGCGATGCAATTTGGAATGCCGACGCTGATCGAGAACCGGACGCTGGCGGACAACGCGGCGCTGTGCCGGCAGCTCGGGCTCGGGTTCATCGAGCTGAACATGAACTTCCCGGAATACCAGGTGGACCGCCTGGAGCAGACGGAGGCCCTCCTGCGCGTGGCCGGGGAATACGGCGTCTATTACACCATCCACCTGGATGAAAGCCTGAACATCGCGGATTTCAACCCGCTGGTGCGTCAGGCCTATCTGGAGACGGTGCGCCGGTGCGTCGCTGGGGCCAAGAAGCTGGTTTGCCTGCGCGACCGGTACGGCGGCGGCGACAGGCCGCTCACGCTGAACATGCACATGCACCATGGCATATTCATCACACTGCCGGACCGGAAGGTGCAGATGTACGACCGCGACTTCGACACCTACATGGAATCGTTTGCCGCGTTCCGGTCGCTGTGCGAGGAATGGATCGGCGACGGCGACGTGCGGATCGCCGTCGAGAACACCGACGGCTTCCGCGACTATGAGCGGCGGGCCATCGATTATCTGCTGGAGAGCCCCGTGTTCGGCCTGACCTGGGACATCGGCCACTCCAAGGCCACCGGCGAGAAGGACGTTCCGTTCATACGGGCGCGTCAGGACCGGCTGATCCACTTTCACATCCACGACGGGTCCGAAACGCCGCCCAGGAACCACCTGGCGCTGGGGGACGGCGGGATCGACCTTATGGACCGGCTGAACCTGGCCCGCGACCTGGGCGCGCGGTGCGTGCTGGAGACCAAGACCATCGAAGCGCTGAAGCGCTCCGTCGGGTGGCTGCGGGAGAGGCTTCCGGAGCGGTGTGCGGGCGGGCGATGAGGGTCGTGCTGTTGCGCCTGCTGGGCCACGGGAAGGGCGGCTATTCGTATCTGGCGGAGGCGGACGGGCAGCAGGTCGTGGTCAAGCAGATCCACCACGAGCCCTGCGATTATTATCATTTCGGCAACAAGCTCGAGGCCGAGAGGAACGATTATCAACGCCTGCTGCGCGCCGGGATACGCATTCCCAGAATGCTTGAGATCGATGCGGACGCCGAGCGCATCGTGAAGGAGTACATCGAAGGCCCGACCGTGTTCGACCTGGTGCGGGACGGGCGCCCGGTGACGCCTTATCTGGCGCAGGTGCGTCAGATGGCGTCGCAGGCCAGGGCCGCCGGGCTGAACATCGACTATTTTCCCACGAACTTCGTGGCGCGGGACGGGATGATCTGGTATGTGGATTACGAGTGCAACGACTACATGGACGAATGGAGCTTCGAAAACTGGGGCGTGAAGTACTGGTCCCGCACGCCTGAATTTGAAGCATACCTGAAAGAGCACGGCGGTTGAGGGTGTGGGATATCGTGGGAGGTAAGCCAATGCTGACGGTCAATCTGAGGTATACGGGCGCAAACGGCAGCGCCCGGGCGTTTGTTTGCGAGATGACCGATACCGGTACGGTGGCGGCGATCCGGGCCGAGCCGGGCAATATCCGGTACGAATACTATCAATCCATCGAGGACCCGGAGACGGTGCTGTTGATCGACAGCTGGCGGGACCAGGCGGCCATCGACGCCCATCACGCCTCGCCGATGATGGCCGTCATCGCCGCCCTGCGCGAAAAGTACGACCTGCACATGACCGTGGAACGGTTTGTGGGGATTGAGGAAAACGAAGACGACAGGCGGTTTATACGGGAGTAGGATAAAGAAAACGACAGGAGACCTTTGGGGGAGCCTGGTCGAATACCTGACGGTGTACGCCAAAGATGACCTGAGGTTCATGCTCCCCTGTGAGGTGGAGATCACGGCGTAAGCACAGACGGTACAATGTAACCGTGAAACAGACCTCGAAGCCTTTCTGGACGAGCATCAGGAGCTGGTGACGGATATAATGGATGAGCTCGGCTATGATGTGGAGCTGACATATAAGAAAAAGGCAGCTGACTGAGGCTGCGACAAACCGGGATCTGACAACGAACATATCCCTCGGGAATCATTTTCAAAGGAGTGATGGAAATGAGAATCAGCCAACTCGATTACAGCGAGTACAGGGGGAGGAAATACGCCGCTGAGATTCATTCGGATCGATACTTATCTATTGAGCCCGGGGATAACGGATTTGACATGCATTGGGTTGACTCAGAAACCGATTTGAGAATGTCGATTCAGGACAGCATACTTTCAGACTGGCTGGAAGACCCGATTGCCTATGGCGCGTTCGAAGGCGGCAGGATGGTAGGATTTGTCGAAGGCTTTCTTGAGAAGTGGAATAACCGCTTTCGAATCACCAATATCTGTGTTTTTAATGAATCAGACCGTAAACGTGGGGCGGGAACGATGCTTCTGGACAGAATCATGGTTGATGCCGTGAACTCCGGTGCGAGGATGGCGGTGCTTGAAACACGGAGTTTCAACTTCAAGGCTGTTTCATTTTATCAGAAAAACGGGTTTGCAATCATCGGCTTTGACCGGTACGCATATTCCAACAATGGTCCCGAAGAACACAATATGCGGATAGAGATGGGAAGAAAAATCTCGTGAACGATAGACCAGCAGTCAATCGCACAAATTCCAGGGGGAGGGTTCAAAGGGGTTCATCGTTTTATTGTATCAAATCTGCGAGACAGACAGACGTACTGGTTGTTAAGAGCATTGATTGCGCTTGATCACGCATGCTCACTGTTCCCACAGCGCCTTCACATCAAACGCCCCGCCCTCGAGTTCCTTCCACGTCGCCACCCCGCCCTCCAGCGTGACATAGCTGTGGGGGCTGTTCTGTTTGGGGATGGACACCGAGCCGGGATTGACGAACGTGAATTCCCCGCGGCGATGGCAGCAGGGGATGTGGGTGTG
>JAFYBB010000321.1 GCA_017540445.1 Clostridia bacterium
ACGGCCTGCTGATCGTCGTGATGGGCCTGGACCACGAGCTGGGCACGGTGGTGTCCGGGCCGGACATCATCAGCCGCGGCTTTGTGTACGTGCGCGAGTCCGACGAGCTGGTGGAGGGCGCCCGCGCCGCGGCCATGCGCGCCATCGACGCCTTCGGCCCCATCGATACCACCGACTGGAACCGCCTGAAGAACGACGTGCGCGAGTCGGTGCAGCGCTACATCTATGATACGATCAAGCGCAATCCGATGATATTGCCGATAATTGTTGATATCTGATATTTGGAGGACACTATGAATCCATACGATCAGGCCCACGAGCTGGCGCGGGCGTTGAAGGAGAGCGAGGAGTACCGGGAGTTCACGCGGCTGAAGGAGGTCGCCTACGACGACGGCACCAACAAGGCGCTGCTGGACGAGTACAAGCGGCTGCAGTTCAGGCTGCAGGCGAAGGTCGCCGCGGGCGAGACGCTGCCGCCGGACGACATGCAGCGCCTGCAGCAGATCGGCGCGCTGCTGCAGTTCAACCCGGACGTCAGCGCCTATCTGATGGCGGAGTTCCGCTTCCAGAGGATGCTCTCCGATATCTTCAAGATACTGGCGGACGTGGCCGGCGTGGATCTGGACATGCTGGCGCAGCGCTGATTGACCGGGCGCTAGGGAGGCACAGATGGCACAGAGACGAAAGCGGCGCGCCACGGGCCGCAAGCCGATGTTCCAGTCGGAAAAATACAACATCCGTTCGCTGCACGAGGATCGCGAGTACGGCGTGTATTGGTATGCCTGGCTGTGGAAGCTGGTGCGGCCGCTGCTGATCTTCCTGTGCAGCGTGCTGATGGTGGTCGGCATCGTTTCGGTGGGCTACGACCGGGTGTACGGCGCGTTCTTCGCGCCGGTGGACGCCGGCAACGCCAACGTGGTCAACTTCCAGATCGACAAGGGCGAGAGCGTCACCCAGATCGGCGCGCGGCTGCAGGAGGCCAAGCTGCTCAGGGACAAGCGCGTGTTCAAGTACATGGTGCAGTTCAAGGGCCTGACCAACAGCATGAGCTACGGCGTGTTCAAGCTGTCGCCGGGCATGAGCGTGGACCAGATCATCGAGGAGCTCGCCTCCGGCAGCCAGACCAACGAGCGGGTGATCACCATCGTGCCGGGCTGGACCTGCGAGGACATCGCGCGCTACCTGGTCGGCATCGGCGCGCTGGAGGATACGCGGGAATTCCTGCGCCTGTGCAACGACGTGGACCGGTTCGTCGGCAGCTCCTACGCGCTGCGCGACGCCCAGAACGCGGGCACCCTGGTGGGCCGCAAGTACGCGCTGGAGGGCTACCTGGCCCCGGACACCTATCGGGTGTTCACGTCAGCCACCGCGGAGAGCATCATCCGAACGCTGCTGAACCAGCACAACAAGGTGATCGACGACGTGTTCTACGCCAACAGCGCGAGCTACTACACCGACGAGGAGGGCGGCTACCACGAGCTGGAGCGCTACGAGACCGGGCTGACCATGGACCAGACCGTCACGCTGGCGTCGATGATCGAGAAGGAGGCCGGCAGCCGGGAGGACTACGCCCGGGTGTCCGCGGTGTTCCACAACCGGCTGCGCCTGGGCATGAAGCTGGAGAGCGACCCGACGGTCACGTACCTCAGCGGCGTGAATAAGCTGGCGCTCAGCGACGAGGACACCGCCCAGCAGAACCCCTACAACACCTACTACGTGCCGGCGCTGCCGGTCGGCCCCATCTGCAACCCGTCGGTGGCGGCGATGCAGGCGGCCCAGTCGCCGGACATGGACTACATCAACCAGGGCTACCTGTACTTCTGCGCCAAGGAGCCCACCTCCGGCCAGCTGCTCTTCTCGGTGACGAAGGAGGAGCACGAGGCCAACGTGGCCCGGTACCGCCCGCTGTGGGAGGAGTACGACCGCCAGCAGGCGATCGAGGCCCAGGTGCGGTAGACCCGATCAGGCAAAAATCGACAAGAGCCGAATACAATATAGGGCAGACTTCCGAAAACACGAGGAGGTACGCCCTATGTTTTTGCCCGAATTGCTGATGGGACTGTCCCAGAGCGGGTGGCTGCTGCTGTTGCACCTGAGCGCGAAGTCGTCGTTTCCAAAGCCCTTGGAGGCTCAGGAGGAGGCGGCGCTCATCGCGCGCATGCTGGACGGCGACGAGGCGGCCCGGACCCGCCTGATCGAGCACAACCTGCGCCTGGTGGCCCACATCGCCAGGAAGTACGCCCAGCCCGGCGTGGACCAGGACGACCTGATCTCCGTGGGGGCCATCGGGCTGATCAAGGCGGTGCAGACCTTCCGCCCCCAGGCGGGGCGGCTGACCGCCTACGCATCGCGGTGCATCGAAAACGAGATGCTGATGTTCTTCCGCGCCAACCGCAAGAACCGGAACGTGACGCTTCTGGGAGACAGCCTCGGCCAGGACAGGGACGGCAACGACACGCCGCTGAGCGAGCTGCTGGGCACCGAGCCGGACCTGGTGAGCGCCCAGGCCGAGACGGCCATACTCTCCCGCCAGGTCATGGCGCTGATCGACCGGGTGCTGGACGGGCGCGAGCGCCAGGTCGTGCGCCTGCGCTACGGCCTGGCCGACGGCGAGCCCTGGCCCCAGCACCGGGTCGCCGATCAGCTGGGCATCTCCCGCAGCTACGTCTCCCGCATCGAAAAGCGGGCGCTGGAAAAGCTGAGAGGTGCGCTGGACGGGTTGCAATGACGGGTTGCATTAGCGGGGAGAAAGTGGTAGAATTAAGGGAGTAGGGAGTAGGGAGTAGGGAGTAGGGAGTAGGGAGTAGGGAATAGGGAGTGGAGTGTGGAGTGCGGAGTGGACAGGGACAGCCTTCCCCTATGGGGAAGGTGGCAGCCCGAAGGGCTGACGGATGAGGTCGCTCAGATCACCCGCCAGGGAACAGGAAGTACTCCCTGCGAGTCCTTGGAGGCCGAAGGGCAACCTGAGCTTCCCCATCCGCAGATGGCATCGAGCGCCCGGAAAACAGCACAGTGTGCTGTTTTCAGCGAGATGGGGCCGAGGCAGGCCCGTGGAGAAGTACCCGCGAAGCGGGGGATAGGGCGCTTCTGCCTAGAACACCGGTCAACGATTCGCATGAGTGCCCTATCGACCCTTCGGGCCACTTCCCCGCTGCGGCGGGGAAGCAAGTGGAGGACGAATCGCTGTCTGTCCGCGAGGGAACAGGGAACGAGGAACATGGGGCAGGGGGCGCCATAGCCTTCCCCTATGGGGAAGGTGGCAGCGCGACAGCGCTGACGGAAGAGGTCGCCTCCCCGCTTGGAAACAGGGGACAGGAGGGACGGGCATGAGCCATACGGACGACGCTTACGCGGCGATGCTGTTGACGCTGGCGCTTTCGCCGAACCGGGAGGAGTACGCCCGGCCCTTTGGCGTGCAGGAATTCCGCCGGATCGAGGGGGCCGCGCGGGCCTCGCGGTTTCGGAGCGTCGGGGCTCTCTTGGACGTGGACATCAGCGGGCTGATGATGTACCTGGGCCTTACCGAGGAGGAGGCCTACCGGGCCTACACGCTGCTGCACCGGGGGGTACAGCTCTCCTACGCGCTGGAGGGCTACGCCCGGCAGGGCATCGACATCGTCACCCAGTACGACGCCGACTATCCCCGCAGGCTCGAGGGCAAGCTGGGCCCGTCCGCGCCGCCCGCGCTGTACCTGTGCGGCGACGCCGGCATACTGAACCGGCCCGCCATCGCCATCATGGGCATCAGCGGCGTGCGGACCACGCCCGAGGCCCGGCAGAGCGTCGACACGCTGGTGCGCGGCGCGAAGCGCCTGGGCTACGCGGTGCTCACCGGCGGCGAGCTGGGGGTGTCCCGCCTGGCGGCCACGCTGGCCGCGGACGGCGGGGGCGCGCTGGCGGACGTGCTGGGCGGCGGCATGCGCGAGCACCTGGGCGGCGACGCCGTGGCCCGCATGATCGGCGAGGGCCGGGCGGTCGTGCTGTCGGCGGAGCACCCGGACGCGCTGTTCACCGCCAGCCACGCCATCGCCCGGAACCGGCTGCTGTTCGCGCTGGCCGACGCGGTGTTCCTGTTCAACACCGACGGGCGGCGCGGCGAGGCCGAGGCGCTGCAGACCCGCGCCTGCGATTGGGTGTACGCCTGGGAGGGCTACGAGGGCAACAGGCCGCTGCTGGCCCGGGGCGCGGCGCCCTTCGGCAATCTGACCGACGCGGCCCTGGACGACATGAGCCGCCACTGGAGCAGCTCCCGCGCCCGGCAGATGAACATATTCGACATCCTGTAGTCATATCAGTTCCATCCGCTTCATTTCCCTGCGCAGCAGCTCCTGTTTCTCCGCGTCCAGCGGGCACAGGGGCAGGCGCAGGGTGTTTTCGATTTTGCCCATCATCGAAAGCGCCGCCTTCACCGGGATCGGGCTGACCTCGCTGAACAGGCGGCGGATCAGCGGCAGCCAGCGGATCTGCGCGTCCAGGCTCCGCTTGCCCTCGCCCTTCAGCCAGTCCATGGCCATGTCGTGCATCGGCCCGGGAATCACGTTCGCGGCCACCGAGATCACGCCCCGCGCGCCCAGGGCCATGGCGGGCACCACCTGGTCGTCGTTGCCGCAGTACACGGCCACGCCGTCGCCGCAGGCCTGGGCCAGGTCGGTCATCTGCCTGAGGCTCCCCGAGGCCTCCTTCACCGCGCACAGGTTCGGGTGCCGGGCCAGCTGGGCCACCGTGTCGGCGCTCAGGTTCATGCCGGTACGGCCCGGCACGTTGTACATGATCACCGGCAGGTCCACGCTGTCCGCCACCGCGTTGTAGTGCTCGATCAGCCCCGCCCGGCTGGCCTTGTTGTAGTAGGGCGTGACCACCAGCACCGCGTCCGCGCCCAGCCGCTGGGCCTCCGCCGACAGCGCGGCGGCTTTGCGCGTGTCGTTGCTGCCCGTGCCCACGATCAGCGGCGCGCGGTGGGCGCAGCGCGCCGCCGCGCACTCGATGATGGCCGAGCGCTCGCTGCCTGTGATCGTGGCCGGCTCCCCGGTGGTGCCCAGGGCCACGATGGCGTCCGCGCCCTCGTCCAGCTGCCAGTCGATCAGCGCCTCCAGCGCGTCAAAGTCGATCCGATTCCCCTTGAACGGCGTCACCAGCGCCGTGCCGCAGCCGTAGAACAGGTTTCCGCCCATAAAAACCCCTCCCCTCAGGATGATGTTCCATCGTATGGCGGGGAGGGTGGGTTGAGAACGGGGGGCAGGGAGTAGGGAGTAGGGAGTAGGGAGTAGGGAGTAGGGAGTAGGGGCGGCGATGCGCCGCCCGCCTGTACGAGTGAGGAGTGAGGAGTGAGGAGTTAGGAGTTAGGAGCATAAGGATGCCTGCCTGAGAGGGAACA
>JAFYBB010000322.1 GCA_017540445.1 Clostridia bacterium
ACTGCTGTCCGCCACCTGCCAGGTCAGGCCATCGGGCAGCGGGACGTCGACCTGCGCCTCGCCGTCCAGCCACCAGCGCAGCTTCGCGCCGTCGCACCAGGCCGTCAGCAGGCGTCCGTCCGCGCTGAGATAGCAGCACGCGGCGCGGGTGTCGTGGCCGACATGTTTGACGCCGTCCTCGCTGCTCAATAAGACGTTGCCGGGCGTCGTAACGTCGGTTATCTCACCGTTTCCAAGGTCCAGACGGCTGATTTTGCCATAGATATCCACCACGTCGAAGGCACCCTTCGCGTCGGAGAACAGCCAGCAGTTATTTACATAATCGTCCGTATTCAAGGCGGTGTTTTCCACCGCGCCTGTCGCCAGGTCGATCTTCGCCAGCCGATATATCGACTTGCCGTCCGCCCGTTGACACTCGAGAGCGATGGCCGCGTCGCCGCACAGGCGCAGGCCGGGTAAGCCGTTGGACTGGACGATGCTGCCGTCCGCGCCCGGAACGTCCAGCACCTGCCACGGCGGCAGCCGCAGCGCGGGCAGCAGCCTCACCAGATCCACCCGGTGGGACGCGCCGTCCGGCACCATGGCGATGCAGCCGAAGCCCGCGTCGGGCGTGCCGCACTCAAAGCCCTTGACGCTGCCGTCAACCACCCGGGGCCTGATGAAGCCGCGATTGCCTGCCGTTGATCGGGTGTTGGCCCCGATGTTGAAGGCGAAGCCGTAAGACTGGGTATCGTTGAAGCGGTGGTCCTCGGAGAGCCAGCCGACCGCGTGATAGCCGTTTTCCAGCGTAAAGCTGAACATGTCGCTGCCCAGCCATTGGACGGACGTGGGCGTGGCGTACAGCTTCACGCCGCCCAGGCATTGCGCCGTCTGCAGGTCCACGACGTACATGTAATTGACGACGCTGAAAATCGCATACAGCTCTGCGCGCAGCACGTGGACGGCGGCGTTATTGCTGAAGAATACGGCCTTCTCCTCCTCGCCGGTCTGTCCCTCGGCGATGAGCTCGCCGTCCGCCATGCGGATCAAATGGATCCGGGCGGCGACATAGCCGTTTTCACTGCGGCGGAATACCGCCAGCGCTTCGCCATTGGGCGTGATCTCCATGTGGAACGCGGAGGTGCCGTCATCGTAGGGGTCTTTGCGCAGCAGGCGGCAGCTGCCGGCCTCGAGATCGGCGACGAAGTAACAGATCTCATTCTCCTGATAAGCGTAGAGGAAGCAGGCGAAGGACTTCCCGTCGTTGAAAAACACGCCCTGCCGCACCTTGTCCGGCGAATAGTTCGCGCTGGCGGACAGGGACAGATCGCTGTCGTCCTCCATCAGCTTGACCCTGTGCAGCGTCTCGCCCGTACCGGCCCGGAGCACCATCAGCCAGTAGTCCCTTTTTGTGGTGCCATCGTCGAGCTGGGTCAGGCTGAAGACGACGGTGGCGATGCGGTCGTGCTCCGCGTCCAGAACGAACAGGTCGGGGCCCGAGACCTTCGAGCGGCGCCAGCGCTCGGCGCCGTCCTCGAGGTCAAGACAGGCTATGAAGTACTTTTCGAAGACCAGCAGGCAGCCCTGCGCCTCGTACAGCCTGATCTGAAGACAGTCGGGCTTTTTCGACGCGTCCTCCATGACCTGCTTTTGCCACAGTACGCGGCCCGCGAGGGCGTCGACGGCGAACAGGTTGCCGTAGTCGTCAATCGTGTACAGCACCGTGCCCGATTGGTTGAAGACCATGTCGTGCACCGGCGCGGCCATCTCCACGGACGCGGTGTCCAGCAGGCGCTGGTAGGTCCGCAGGCTGACAGACGTGTCAAACAGATTGGTCGCGTCCAGCAGCGCCCGCTCCGCCTCGGGGCGATAGGGGCGGCTGTCCTCCGCGCTTGTGGGCAGCGCCTCGATCGCGGTGCGCATCGCGGTCACGTAGTCGCCGCTTTCAAGGGCATCGGCGGCGTCCTTGGAGAGCAGAAGGGCTTCGTTGAGCTGAATCTGACGCTTTTGTTCGATCAGCTCCGCGTTTTGGGCGGTGATCTGGCGGTTTTTCACCAGGAGCAGAGCGATGTAGGCCACGGCCACCGCCAGCGCCAGGCCGCCGATGGCGGCGAGCCGGCGGGCGCGGTAGCGCCGCTCCCGCTGGTACAGCGCGTCGAAGGAGCAGCCCAGCAGCGCGGCGTAGATGCGCAGCACCTCGCGGTCCAGCCGCCGCATCACGCGGCGCCGGTCGGACGCGGGATCGGCGATGTTGGCGGCCAGAGGCTCCGCATCCTCTACGATGTTGCCCGCCTCGTCGTAGATGTGGATCAGGGACCCCGGGAACGCCTCTTCCGGCCTGCCGTCGGCCAGTACGGCCAGTATGTGGTCGCGGTCGTGGTTGCGCAGGAAGTATCTGATCTCCCGGTCCACCCAGATCGACTTCGGTGTCTCGGGCGTGCACACGACGATCAGGAACCGGGAATGGTCCAGCGCCTGGCGGATGTTGGCGCTCAGGTCGCTGGTGACGGGAAGCTCGTCCTGGTCCCGGAACACATAGCCGAGGCGGCTCCCGTGCTCCTTCGCGAATTCGGCGGGCACGCGGTAGTGCTCGATCATACGGTGCAGCCGGGTGGCGACCGCGATGTCCAACGGCGCGTGGCGATAGCTGATAAACGCCTTGTATTCCCTCATGGCTCGTCCCTCTTTTGCCGTTTCTGCATGACAGTATACCATGAACAAAACCGCCGTTCAAGGGGCGATTGCCCGCGAGACGAGACGAAACCGCAACGTATAAGCGGCGCGGCGGGGAAGTTTGTGCAGTTTTTGGTATTAATGTTTGTTAATTTTCACGAATTTTGCGGGGCTTTGTTTACTGATGGTAGAAAATGCCGGAACAATATGGTAAAATATCAGTGAATATGACACCGTTCCACGTTATGGCGGGGCGGTGAAGCGAAGTACGGGGGAGAAGCAAATGCGCCTGAAGAGGATGCTGCTGCTCGCGCTGTGCGCGATCATCGCGCTGGGCGCGGGCATACCGCTCGCGGCGCGGGCACAGAAGTCGGAGCCGAAGGTGGTGCGCGTCGGGTGGTACGAATCCGCCTTTCACCGCACCGATCAGTTCGGGCGGCGCTCCGGCTACGGCTACGAATACCAGCAGCGCATCGCCACCTACACGGGGTGGAACTACGAGTACGTGGAGGGCAGCTGGTCGGAGCTGCTCGAAAAGCTGATCGCGGGCGAGCTGGATCTGCTCAGCGACGTGTCCTACACCGAGGAGCGCGCGCAGAAGATACTGTATTCCGCCGAGGCCATGGGCTCGGAGGGCTATCATGTGTTCATCGCGCCGGACAACACCGAGATCCGCCCGGACGACTTCTCCTCGCTGAACGGCAAGCGGGTGGGCGTGAACAAGAACAGCATACAGGAAAAGCTGTTCGTCGAGTGGGCGCAGAGCCACGAAGTGGCCCCCGAGATCGTCGAATCGACGGAGAAGACGCCGGTGCTGCTGGAGATGCTGGCCGGCGGCGAATTTGACGCACTGGTGACGCTCGACACCTACGGCAATTCCGCCGACGTGGTGCCCGTCTGGAAGGTCGGGTTCGCCGAATCCTACTTCGGCATCAACAAGGCGCGGCCCGACCTGAAGCGCGATTTGGACGTGGCGATGAACCGCCTGTTTGAGGACAACCGGGATTTCAACCAGCAGCTCACCGAGCGCTTCAATCCCGCCAGCGCGGTCAGCAGCTTCCTGAACGCCGAGGAGAAGGAGTGGGTCGCCGAGCACAGCGTCATCCGCGTGGGCTACAGGGACGATTTCCTGCCCTACAGCGGTCTGAACGCCGCCACCGGCACGCTGACCGGCGCGCTGTCGGATTACCTGGCCTTCGCGGAGAACTGCGAGAAGAACGCGAAGCTGAGCTTTGAGACCCGGGCCTATGCGACCACCGAGGACGCGCTGAAGGCCCTGACGGACGGCGAGATCGACTGCGTGTTCCCCGTGAACCTGAGCGCCTACGACGGCGAGCAGCTGGGCGTGGTCATCACCGACCCGTACGTGCGCACCGAGATGTACGCCGCCGTGCGGGCGACGGACCGCGAGGGCATATCCTCCGACCGCGAGATGACCATCGCCATGAGAAGCCGGCATCTCAGTCACGAGACCTTTTTGAAGGACCATTTCCTGAACTGCCAGATCAAGTATTACGACAGCAATGAGGAGACCTTCCGGGCGGTCGGCACCGGCGAGGCGGACTGCACCCTCGTCAGCAATTACCGCATCAACCGGGTCGGCGAGCTGTGCTCGAGGTACAAGCTGTCCACCCTCGCCACCGGCGAGACCATGAACCTGTCCTTCGCCGTCAGGCGGGAGGACGACTGCCTGTATTCGATACTGAACAAGGTCACCCGGCTCATACCGGACACGGCCATCAATTCGTCGCTGACCAAGTACGGCTTCAGGGACGAGAAGGTCACCTTCTTCGACTTCCTCAGGGACAACCTGGTCTACTTCGTGGCCGCCGTGGCCATCATCGCCGTGATCATACTGCTGCTGATCCTGGGCAACGTGCGGGCGGAGGCCCGGGCCAAGGAGGACCGCCAGATCATATCCGAGACCGAGCGCGATCCGCTGACCAATTTGTACAGCTGGAACTTCTTCATGGTGTACGCCGGAAGGCTGTACAAGGGGCGCCCCGACAAGCCGATGGACGCGGTCGTCATGAACATCGACCGGTTCCATTCCATCAACGCCCTGCACGGCCGCGACCTGGGCGACAGGGTGCTGACCCGGCTGGGCGAGGAGCTCCAGAGCTTTGCCGACGCGGCGGGAGGCATCGCCAGCCGCCACGAGGCGGACCGCTTCTACCTGTACTGCCCCCACAGGGAGGACTGGCAGGCGGTGCTCGAGCGCTTCCAGGCGAGCCTGGACGGCCTGCTGACCGACGGCGTGATCCACCTGCGCATGGGCGTGAAGCCCTGGCAGACGGGCATGGAGCCCGTGCCGCAGTTCGACTGCGCCCGCACCGCGTGCAACAAGTACCGCGGCGACTTCAAGACCAGGGTCGTGATCTACGACGGCGCGATGGGCCAGCGGGAGGAGCGCGACCAGCGCCTGCTGAACGACCTGGGCCCCGCGCTGGAGCAGAACCAGTTTGAGGTGTACTACCAGCCCAAGTTCAACATACAGTGCGACCCGCCCAGGCTCTCCAGCGCCGAGGCGCTGGTGCGCTGGCGGCATCCGGAGCTGGGCCTGATCTCTCCGGAGGAGTTCATCCCCCTGTTTGAGCGCAGCGGGCAGATCAGCGCCCTGGACAACCACGTGTGGGCCCAGGCCGCAAGGCAGATCGCCGTCTGGCGCGAGCGGCTCGGCGTGACGCTGCCGGTGTCGGTGAACCTCTCCCGCGTGGACGTGTTCGACCCCAATCTGTGCCAGACGCTGGACGCTCTGGTGGCCAGGAACGGCCTGACCACCGCCGACCTGAAGCTGGAGGTCACCGAGTCGGCCTACACCGAGAACGCCGACAGGCTGATCCAGGTCATCGGGCAGCTGCGCGGCAGGGGCTACGAGATCGAGATGGACGACTTCGGGTCCGGCTATTCCTCGCTGAACATGCTCTCGTCCATGCCCATCGACGTATTGAAGATGGACATCGCCTTCATCCGCAACATCGAGCGCAACGAGAAGGACTTCAGGCTGGTGGAGCTGATCGTGGACATCGCCCGCTACCTGAAGGTGCCGGTGGTGGCCGAGGGCGTGGAGACCGAGAACCAGTTCCGGCTGCTGAAGAACGCCGGGTGCGACCTGGTGCAGGGCTATTACTTCTCGCGCCCGCTGCCCGCGAATGAATTTGAGAAATTCATCGCCGGCAAGACGGCTGAATAGGGGCGCGGACCGGCAGGGGCCACTGGAATTTAACGCGATTTTCGCTTGCAATGCCCGGGGGTCTTTGCTATAATACTTCAGGTAAGCAGAAGCGCCGACTTCTCACCTTGCGACTTGCGTTGTACAGGTTAATGGCACGATGGACCCTTCGTGGGTTTGTTGAGAGCGGCGCGATGCGCCGCTCTTTTTCCATAGGCAGACGATTTTAGGAGGTGTTTCGGTATTAACGATCTCATGATTAACGAGGAGATTCGCGATCGCGAGGTGCGCGTCGTGGATCAGAACGGCGAGCAGCTGGGCGTCATGTCCGGCAGGGATGCGCTGGCCCTGGCCGAAGAGCGTCAGCTCGACCTGGTCAAGATTGCCCCGCAGGCCCGTCCGCCGGTTTGCAAGCTCATGGACTACGGCAAGTATCGCTTCGAGCAGTCCAAGAAAGAGCGCGAGTTCCGCAAGAATCAGAAGGTCATTACCGTCAAAGAGGTTCGCCTGTCCGCCACCATCGAGGATCACGACGTCGACGTGAAATTCAAGAACGCCGTCAAGTTCCTGAAGGATGGCAACAAGGTGAAGGTGACGATCCGCTTCCGCGGCCGTCAGATCACCCACTCCGAAATTGGCCGTCAGGTCATGAATGAGTTTGCCGAGAGGATCAAGGAGTATGGCACCGTGGACAAGCCCCCGCAGATCGAGGGCCGCAACATGTCCATGTTCATCTCTCCGAGAGCATCCGACTGATCCATACCCAACGATGAGAGGAGGAAAACCCAATGCCCAAGCAGAAGACGCACAAGGGCGCCGCAAAGCGTTTTAACCTCACCAAGACCGGTAAAGTCAAGCGCGCTCAGGCTTTCAAGCGTCATATCCTGACCAAGAAGCCCACCAAGCGTACCCGCAACCTGCGCAAGGCCGCCTATCTGACCACCACAGAAGGCCGGACCATGAAGAAACTGATTCCGTACAAGTAAGGAGGCGAATCAAAAATGGCAAGAATCAAGCGTGCTGTCAACGCACAGAAGAAAAAGCGTAAGGTCATGAAGCTTGCGAAGGGCTTCTTTGGCGCCAAGAGCAAGCAGTATCGCGCGGCCAGCGAACAGGTTCGCCGTTCTCTGCGCTATGCCTACATCGGCCGCAAGCTGAAGAAGCGCGACTTCCGCAGCCTGTGGATCGCCCGCATCAACGCGGCGGCCCGCATCAACGGCCTCAGCTATTCCAGGATGATCAACGGCCTGAAGGTGGCCGGCGTCGACATCAACCGCAAGATGCTGTCCGAGCTGGCGATCTCCGATCCCGCCGCCTTCGCGGTGCTGGCGGAGAAGGCCAAGGCCGCTCTGGAGAAATAAACATTCGGCTGATGAACAATAGGGGCTGTTGCACAACAATGCAACAGTCCCTTTTGCTGATGAATAAGGCCCGAAGGCGTTTGCCTTCGGGCCTTGACAAGGTGACCCATTGGAGATTCGAACTCCAGACACCCTGATTAAAAGTCAGGTGCTCTACCGACTGAGCTAATGGGTCGCGCTGGCTGGGGCGGCAGGGGTCGAACCTGCGAATGCGGGAGTCAAAGTCCCGTGCCTTACCGCTTGGCTACGCCCCATCAGAGCGCCGCACCAATCGAAAAAATGGGGTGGGTAGTGGGGCTCGAACCCACGACCTCCAGGGCCACAACCTGGCACTCTGACCAACTGAGCTATACCCACCATATACTGGCGCGCCAGAAGGGATTCGAACCCCTGACCCACGGCTTAGAAGGCCGTTGCTCTATCCGACTGAGCTACTGGCGCAATCCCAGACGCAGGCAGGAGAAATATCCCGCCGACAATTTGATATTATAGCATCAATCCGGTTTTTTGTCTATAGAAGGCAGGAAATAAACCAACATTTTACCTTGATGCGCTATAGTATACGCAGTACAACGAAGCGCGGTTTCGACCGGCGCGGACGGGGAAGGGGGCGTCGCGGGCATGCTGAGAAGGCTCGCTCTGATTGTCGTTGCGGCGGCCCTATTCGTAGGTTCTTCGCTGGCAGAGGGCCCGCTGTGCGTCTGTGCGCCGGGCGTGACCGCGCTGACCGACGCGGCGGGGGTCGAAGTGATCGAAAACGGCGCGTTCGAGTCCATATTCACGGTGCGCGAGGGCGCGCTGTACGCGGCGGGACGCCGGGGCGACTACCGGCTGTTCGACGCCGAAGGCCATGCCGTGGGCGACGAGCCCTTCGCGATGATCCACGACGCGGGCGGCGCACTGGTGTTTCGCCAAGGCGGCCTCTGCGGCGCGATGGACGACGCAGGCGCCATCGTCATAGACCCGGAGTGGACGCAGCTGACCGGCGACGGCGCGGACGGCTGGCTGGCGCTGAACGGCGACCCGCTGGACGAGCGCCCGGATGAGATATTCCACCTGGACGCCGCGGGCGAGGCCCGGGGCACCGGGGTCTACACCGCCTGCGGCCTGCAGCCCGTTGAGTGCGACCGGATGCCCTTTCAGGCCGGAAACGGCCTCTACGGCGCGGTGAACGGCAAGGGCGAGGTGGCGGTCAAGCCCGCGTGGAAGTGCCTTGGCGCGTTTGAGAACGGTTACGCGAAGGCCTGGCGGGAATACGGCGTGGGGCTCATCGACGCCGATGGGAACGCGATCGTGCCGCCGGTGTACGATTGGCTGGAGCGCGGCGGCGCGATGATCGCCGCGCAGGCCGGGGACCGCGTCGACGTGTTTTCGACAGACGGCGCGCGAAGGCTGTTCACCCTGCGGGGGGAGGGCGCGGAGGTCCGCCTCGTCGGCAGCTGCCTGAGCCTGACCGCGAACGGGAAGAGCCTGCTGTACGGGCCGGACGGCACGCTGCGCTTTGAGGGCGATTCCGCCGTCCGCTTCCGCGAGGGCCTGCAGGGCCGGCTCATCGCCAGCGACGGCGCGTGGGGCGAGGCCTGCGAGTGGCTGACGGACCCGGACGGCAGCCCGGCGTCGGGCCGGTTCCAGCAGCTTCTGCCGCTGTGCGCCGACCGCTACGCCTATCTGGAGATGGACGGCGTGGAGTACTACAGCGACGAGCTGGGCGCGCTGCAGCGCTCGTGGGACTACGGGCACATGCGCTACGGGCTGACGGACGGCGCGGGCAACCGGCTCTTGCCGGCGGCATACAGCGAGATTCGCGCGCTGGGCGACGACCGGCTGCTGCTGGTGACGGAAACGTCGGTTCAGATCGCCGATGTGAACGGCAGGGTGCTGCGCGAATGGGCTATTGCTGAAAGCGAAGCACCCAGCGCCTGAGCAGGCGCCGGACGGACTGGGCGAAGCTGCGCCGGGGCACGCTGGCCGCGGCGACGAGATCGCACCGCGCCAGCTCCTTCTCGCCCGCCAGCAGCCGGGCGCTGCCGACGGCCTGCCCGGCCTGTACCGGGGCCTTCAGGCGCTTGGGCAGGGTCTTGCCCAGCTGCACGGCCGTTCCGACATGGACCGCGGCGCGCAGCGGCTCCGCGGCGACGACCGTCACCGTCTCGGCTACGCCGCCCTCCACGGGCAGCTCGATCACCGGCTCGCCCTCCGAGAGCGCCGATTCCATGCGGAAGTTCTCGAAGCCGTAGTCCAGCAGCACCGTGGCCGTATCGAACCAGGTGGGGCAGTTCAGCACGGCTCCGATCAGCGAAAGCCCGTCCCGCTCGGCGCTGAACACCAGGCAGCGCCCCGCCTTGCGCGTAAAGCCGGTCTTGCCGCCGGTGGCGCCCTCATAGGTCCGAAGCAGCCGGTTCTTGTTTTCAAGGACGCGGCTGTATTCGTTTCCGATCCAGGGGATGACCTTGCGGCGCGTGCCGGTGATCCTGCGAAAGTCCTGGCGCTTCATGGCCTCCCGCATCACCAGCGCCAGGCCGAGGGCAGATGTGCGGTGGCCCGCCGCGTCCAGCCCGTGGGGATTGACGTAGTGGGCGTCCGCGCCCAGCTCGGCGGCGCGCTGGTTCATCATGTCGGCAAATGCCGAAACGCTGCCCGCCACGTGCTCGGCGATGGCCACCGCGGCGTCGTTGCCGCTGCGCAGCATGAGCCCGTAAAGCAGCTGCTCCAGCGTGAGCGTCTCGCCCACGGACAGGTACAGCGAGGTCCCGGTCACGCCGCTGGCGTTCTTTCCGGCGGTGACCAGGTCCGTAAGCTCGGCGTTTTCAAGGGCGATCAGCGCGGTCATGACCTTCGTGGTGGAGGCCATCGGCAGCTGCCGGTTTTCGTCCTGGCCGAACAGGACCGTGCCGGTATCGGCCTCGATCAGCACCGCGCCCCGGGCCGCCACCGTGAACGGCTCCGACGCCCGGGCGGGCAGGGGATGGGCGATCAGCGCCAACACCATGAGGAGTATGCGGATGCGTTTCATGACGTGCCTCCGGCAGAGCAGGTATCGCGCGCAGGCCGCCCGCCCTGAGTCTTTCGTATCAGGGAGGGCGGCCTGCGCGCGTCCTTAACTCATATGCGGAAAAGTCCGGCTATTGAACCGCTTCGTCCTCGGATTTGAGCACCGCGGCGCAGCCGGCGGTGTAGCCGGCGGCCAGTATCGCAAAGTCCAGCGCGGACCTGGGGGCCTCGACGCTCCCGGCCCCTGTGCACAGGCTCTCCAGCACGTGGCTGAAGCGGTCGCAGAAGGCGGTGTACAGCGCCTGCGTCGACGCGCTGTCCGTCGCGGTCAGCATGCGGCGGATGTCCTCCATGCTGCAGGTCTGCTTCAGCGCCACGATCATCAGCAGCAGCGCGATCTGCTCGCGGCTGTACTTCTTGCCCGTGGGCCGGGGGATCAGCCGGCTCTTGACGTAGTTGTTGATCATCGACGGGGACAGGCTGCCGCGCAGGCCCGCGCCGTACAGCGGCTCGTAGGCGCGGGAGATGAAGGTCACCACCTGGTCCATGTACAGACCGAGGTCGGGAATCTGCTCCCAGGGAATCGGGCGGTAGCGCTCGAGGGGCGCGAGTATGCTGCGGATGTCGCCGCTCATGAAAATGCCTCCTGACGGTATGCCGAAATCAGACTGTGGTCTGTTCTTCGGCGGGCTGCACGTACAGCGTGCGCTGGTTGGTGTAGATCACAAAGCCCGGCTTCGCCCCGCCGGGCTTTTTCACGTACCGGCGCAGCGTGTAGTCCACCGGCACGCGCTGGCTCGAAGCGCCCTTGGAGTAGCGGGCGGCCAGGCGCGCGGCGAAGCGTATCGTGTCCTCGTCCGGGTTTTCGCCAACGATGATCACGTGCGACCCGGGCATGTCCTTGGCGTGCAGCCACACCTCGTTGGGCTGGGCCGTGCCGGTCAGCTTGTCGTTTTGCAGGTTGTTCTTGCCCACTAAGATCACCCTGCCCGACGGCGCGGTGAAGCGCATGGGCTTTGACGGCGGCAGCTGCTTGATCTGACGGCGGCTGCGGTTGGCCCGCACGTAGCCGAAGCGCTCCAGCTCCTCCCGAAGCTCGGAAAGCTCCGCCTCCTCCGCGCACTTGCCCAGGTTGTCCATCTGGCCCTCTAAGTAGTTCAGCTCGGCCTCGGTCTTCTCGATCTGCTCCGCGGCCAGCGTCTGGGCGTTGCGGGCCTTCTGGTAGAGCTTAAAATAGCGCTGGGCGTTCTGTCCGGGCGACAGCCTCTCGTCCAGCTCCACCGACAGGCTTGGCATGTCCGGCTCGTAGTAGTTGGGCACCTGAACGCTGCGCATGCCCTTTTGGGCCAGGTGCAGATTCGCCGTCAGCAGCTCGCCCTTCAGCCGGTACTCCTCCATCCGCCGGCTGCCCAGCAGCGCCTCGTTCTGCAGCGCCAGCTTGCGCTCGCAGCGCTCGATGTTGGTCTTCAAGGCCCGGTGCAGCGCGGCGCTCTTCTGCTTGATGCGCTCGGCCATGTCCCGGGAGCGGTAGAACGCGTCCATCGCCTCCGAGATCGTGGGATACGCTTCCGATTTCAAATGGCGGCGGCTCAGGTAGGGGAAGGCCACCACGTCCACCGGCGCGCCGTCCTCGCCGTAGAGTATGGCGGGCGACACCTGATTCGGTATGGCGGCCAGGCTGTCCGAGATGCTCTGGCAGGCGGCGCGAAGGTCGATCTCGTCCGCGTGGGCGTCCTCGTTCCCGGCGGCCCGGTAGGCCAGCTCCCGGGCGGTCTGGGCAGACATGCCGCTGATCGACTGGGCGATCAGCCGGTGCAGCGGACCGTTCATGCCCGCCATGGCGGCCATCAGCGCATCGGCGTTAACATGGTCGTAGGGCAGCTTGCCGTGGGCCGGGGGCAGCTCGTAGCGCAGGCCGGGCAGCACCTCGCGCACCGAGGAGATCTGCTCGGTGACGCGCCGCGCGCTGTCGATGATGCGCCCGTCGCCGCCCACGAAGATCAGGTTGGAGTGCTTGCCCATGAACTCGCAGATGAGCTTCTTGCGCGCCCTGTCGCCCAGCTCGTCGAAGTGCTCGATCTCGATTTCGAGGATGCGGTCGCTCTCCACGGCGCGCACGCCGCACACGCGCCCGCCGGTGATGTGCTTGCGCATCAGCATGCACAGGGCGGGCGGCTCCAGCGGGTTGTTCTTCCGGGTGGTGGTCAGGTGGGCGCGGGCGCAGTTGGCCGTGGCCGACAGCAGCAGCTGGCGGTTCTCGCCGCCGCTGCGGACGGTCAGTATCACCTCGTCCCGCTCGGGCTGTATGATCTTGTTGACGCGCCCGCCGGTCAGCGCGGCGTCCAGCTCCCGCGCCACCAGGCCCAGCGTCAGTCCGTCAAAGGGCATGTCTGTTCCTCCGTATGATTTCAGCTTGTTTTCAAAACCAATTATAGCGCATATCCGTCGATTGCGCAACCGCCGGTTTTGTGGTAGAATACAATATGTGTCCGGCATACCCCCTTGCCCCGGCGAATACATTGAATCGAAACGGGTGAAGCAAGGAGGGTTCCACATGAAATTATCCGGAAATCAGCGCAGGATGTACCTGCTGGCGCTGGTGCTGATGGTCATCGCCGTGGCGCTGGCGTGCACGTGGTCGCTGTGGCGCAGCCCCGCCGACGCGGTGCTCTCGCCGGGAACGAACGCCCAGGCGCCCCAGGGCGAGGAGCCCTCCGCGCCGACGGCGACGCCGCAGCCCCAGGACGGTCAGACCGGCGCACAGGCGGACGCGAAGGCGGGGGCGTCGAAGGTCTCCACCATCGTATACTACCAGGACAACTACGGGTATCTGGTGCCGGTGATGTGCTCGGTGCCCATGGAGGACGGCATCGCCAAGGCCACGCTGAACCTGATGGTCCAGAGCGTGGGCAACGACATGCAGGCCGCGCGGCTGGGGCTTCGGACCGTGCTGCCGGAGAACACGAAGATCGACCTGGACATCTCCGGCGGCCTGGCCCGCATCGACCTGAGCGCCGAGGTGCTGAACATGGCGGACGCGGCGGCCGAGGCCAACATGATCAACGCCATCGTGCAGACGCTGACCGAGTTTGAGAGCGTGGACCGCGTCACGTTTCTGATCGACGGCCAGAAGCGGGAGAAGCTGCCCCACGGCACGCCGGTGGGCGGCGAGTTCACCCGGGGCGACATCAACCTGGAGAGCGCCGAGCCCACGCTGAGCCTGGCCGCCTGCAAGCCGGTCACGCTGTACTTCCCGGCGGATTCCGGGGCGGTGATCGTGCCGGTGACGCGCATGGTCTACGCCAAGCCGGACATCAACACCGCGGTGATGGAGCTGGCCAAGGGCCCGAGCCGCGAGGACATGCTGGAGAGCGTGGTGCCCGCCGGCTGCGGCCTGATCGACGTGAAGGTGGAGGACGGCGTGGCCAAGCTGAACTTCACCGGGGAGTTCGTGAACCTGGTGCAGAACTCCGACGGCGGCCGCATGGCGCTGAAGGCGCTGGTATTGACCTGCACCCAGTTCGATGGCATCAAGTCCGTGGAGATCTACGTGGACGGGAAGAAGTACGACGCCGCCCAGGGCGAATTGGGCGTGCCCAGCTTCATGAACGTGGCCGATTCCATCGTGTACGACTATATACAGACGCAGTCGGCGATGCTGTTTGATTTTGAGTAGAGGAACAGGGAACAGGGAGTAGGGAGTAGCCAGTAGTCAGTAGTCAGTAGCCAGTAGACAGTGGGAGTAGGGGCGGCGATGCGCCGCCCGCCGGCAAATACAAAGGAGGCAATGTACGTGAATGAGATCGATCGGGCGGCGGATGAGATGCGGCTGGTGCGCATCGTGCCGGACTATACCCAGATGGCCGCGGGGTCTGTGCTGATCTGCTGCGGCCGGACCAGGGTGATCTGCACCGCGTCGGTGCAGGAGGGCGTCCCGGCGTTTTTGAAGGGCAAGGGGAAGGGCTGGCTGACGGCGGAATACGCGATGCTGCCGGGCTCCACGCCCCAGCGCAAGGCGCGGGACGGCGTGAAGAAGGACGGGCGGGGCGTGGAGATCCAGCGGCTGATCGGCAGGAGCCTGCGGGCGGCCTGCGACCTGACCCGGCTGGGCGAGCGCACCGTGTACATCGACTGCGACGTGATCCAGGCCGACGGCGGCACGCGCACGGCCTCGATCACCGGAGCCTTCGCGGCGCTGTGCATCGCGGTGGACAGGATGATCGAGCATGGGACGCTGGTGGATTCCCCGATCATCCGTCAGGTGGCGGCGGTGTCCGCCGGCGTGGTGGACGACGTGTGCACCCTCGACCTGGAATACGCCCAGGACAGCCGCGCCCAGGTGGACATGAACATCGTCATGACCCGGGACGCCACGGGCGAGATGGGCTATGTGGAGGTCCAGGGCACCGGCGAGGGCCGCTGCTACACCAAGGGCGAGCTGGACCGGCTGCTGGAACTGGGGCGGCAGGGCTGTGAAGCGCTGATGCGGGCGCAGACAGACGCGCTGGGCAGCCGGGCCCAGGTCATCTGCAAAAAGCCCAGGCTGGTGCTGGCCAGCAACAACTTCGGCAAGCTGCGCGAGCTGAAGCAGCTGCTGGGCGACCGCTACGACGTGCGCTCGATGCGGGAGACGGGCATTGAGATCGACGTGGACGAGAACGGCGAGACCTTCGAGGAGAACGCGCTGATCAAGGCGAACGCGCTGATGGAGATCTGCCGCTGCGCCACGCTGGCCGACGATTCCGGGCTGTGCGTGGACCAGCTGAACGGGCGGCCCGGCGTGCACTCCGCGCGCTACTGCGGCGTGCACGGCGACGACGAGGCGAACAACCAGCTGCTTCTGAAGGAGCTCTCCGACAAGCCCGCGCCCCACAGGGCGCACTACGGCGCGGCGGTGGCGCTGTGCCGCCCCGGCCACGCGCCGCTGACGGCCTACGGGCGCTGCGACGGCGAGATCATCGATCAGTACCGGGGCGAGGGCGGCTTCGGCTACGACCCGCTGTTTTTGTCCGACGACCTGGGCGTCACCTTCGCCGAGGCCGACGCCGAATCGAAGAACCGCGTCTCCCACCGGGCCCGGGCGATACAGGCGCTGCTTGCGAAGCTGGAGGCCCAGGCATGACCCGCCTGGGCATTGTCTCGGACAGCCACGACCGGGGCATCTGGCTGGAGCGCTACCTCGAGGTCTGCAAGCGGAAGAAGTACGATGCCGTGTTCCACCTGGGGGACCTGAACTCAGACGCCCGGTGGCTTCAAAGGCGCATGGACACGCCCCTGATCGCGGTGGCCGGGAACTGCGATTACTGGTCCGAACAGGCCCGCATGGCCCGGGCCAGCTACGGCGAGCACCGCATCGTGGCGGTCCACGGGCACCTGCAGGACGTGAAGTACGGCTACGAGCGCCTGTCCTACTACGCCGAGGAGCAGAACGCGACCATCGCGCTGTTCGGACACACCCACCAAGCCTTCGCGGGCTGGGTGGGCAGTGTGCTTCTGATCAACCCCGGCGCGCTGATGGACGGCCGCTACGCCGAGCTCACCCTGGACGGCAACAACGCGGTGCCGATGCTACTGGACCTGCATGAATCATAGATGAAATAAACTCCGCGCGTGCGGAGTTTATTTCACATATACTTGTCAATAGCCTCGCACAGATCGTCGATGGCCTTCCGGTCGCCCTCAGCGGCGGCCTCCATGATGCAGTGCTTCAAATGGTCCTGCAATATCAGCTTGCCGGTGTTGTCGATGGCGGAGCGCACCGCGGCGATCTGGATCAGCACCTCGCTGCAGTCCCGGCCCTCCTCGACCATGCTGCGCACCGACTGCAAATGCCCGATGGCCCGGGACAGCCGGTTCAGCACGGCCTTCGTGTGCTCGTGGCTGTGGGTGTGGCTGTGGGCATGGGTGTGGGGGATGCCGTGCGCGTGCATGTACTCGTGGCTCATGGCCTCCGGCGGCGCGCCGTCCACGGGCTTATTGGTTTTGCTCAATGACCGTCACCTCGCGATATACATCTCTCTACAGGAAATCCTCGCGCATCGGCGCGAACATGTCCAGCAGCACGCCCTTCTCCAGACACACGGTGCCGTGGGGCACGCCCGACGGGAAGGCCAGCGTGTCGCCGGGGCCGACCTCCACCGGCTCCCCGTCTATGGTGAAGCGGAACTTGCCGGACAGCACGTAGGTGTTCTGGCAGTGGGGATGGGTGTGCACGCTGCCGACGCCGCCCTCCTCAAAGTGGACCTCGACCACCATCAGCTGTTCGGTGTGGGCCAGCACCCGGCGCGAGACGCCGCCGCCCAGGTCCCGGAGCGCTGCCTCGCTGTGGTATACGATGTTCGCGTTCATGTCTACTCCTCCTCGTTCAATGGATCGTCCTTGCTTTATCGCCCATGTGCTTTTCGATGTAGGCCCATAATTCGTCCGCCGGGGCGTCGGCCTGGCCGTCGGGCAGCAGGAACGCCCGGGCGGCGTTCACGTACAGGTACGCGCAGCCCTTCGCGCGAAAGGCCGCCTGCACGTCCTTCCAGGGCGCGTCCAGCTGCTCCTCGGCCTTCTGATCGTTGGTCACGTGCACGCCCTCCCGGTTCAGGCGGACGGTGTACACGTCGCGGGCGGGCTTCAGGTTGTACCGCTCCACCTGCATGTTCACCTGCGAAAAGAAGGTGCCGAAGTAGACCAGCGGCAGGCCGACGCCCACCGCCAGCAGCACCGCGGCGATCATGCCGGACTGCGGCCTGCGGGAGAGCAGCGCCACGGCGGCGAACGCGATCATGATCAGCGCGAACACCGTGGGGCGCGCCCACTTTTTGCGCAGTCGCAGCGTGTCGAAACGGCAGAAGCGCTTAAAGGTCTTCGCGTCCAGACGGACGCGGACGGTGTATTCCTGGCCCATATGTATCCTCCCAAAGCCGCGTCATTGCGCGGGCGGTTCCAGCTTCACGCCGCTGCCCGCGCTGCCCGCGCATTCCCTGGGGCTTACGCCGTAGGTCTGGCGAAAGGCCCGGTAGAACGCGCTGTAGTCGGAAAAGCCGCACTCGTGGCAGCTCTCGGTGATGCCCGCGCCGTGGGTGATCATCATGTAGGCGGCGTCCAGCCGCTTGCGGCGGATGCATTCCGCCGGCGTCATGCCGGTGACCAGCTTGAACTGGCGGGTGAGCGTGTTCTTGTCCATGAAGAAGTGCTCCGACAGCGCGGCGATCGAGAGCTCGTCCTTCAGGTGGGCGGAGATGTAGTCGTAGACGGCCATGATCTCCTTGTAGCGCTGGGCGTTGCGGCGGGAGAACTCCCCGGCCCCCACCGAGAACGCCCGGCTGATGTGGATCAGCAGCTGGGCCATGACCAGCCGGTTCAGCGAGGCGCTGTCCATGTCGTTGAGCTGCTTTTCGTGCAGCAGCGACAGCAGCATGCCAAGCATCAGTTCGTAGGTCTCCGCGTCCGGCGTGATCAGGTTCCGGCCCTGCAGGTCCTGGGCGGACAGGTTGCGCACCCGGGGCAAAAGCCCCGTCAGCGAGTCGATGAAGCCCGGGTTCACCCACAGCACGAAGCGCTCCACCACCAGCCCCGGCACGGCCACGTCGGAATAGTGCACCTGCCCCGGCGCGATCAAGAGCAGCGACCCCGGGCTCAGCCGGAAGCGCCGCCCGTCCACCATGTAGCTGACGCCCTCGACGCGGGGGAAGTAGATCTCATAGAAGTCGTGGGAGTGGGGGCTGATGTGGCCCGAGGCGGTATCCATGCGGTGGAAGATCTCAAAATCGTCCTGCTGCATGACCTGACGGACAACAAATGGCGAGATATAGGACAAATTCATCCGCGCGCCGCTCCCTTCCTTTTGCTCAGTATTATACATGATTTTGATGTTTTTTGCAATGTTGTTCGTGATAAAAACTATAGACTTTCGCCGATAAATGTGATTAAATATGACCGTCGGGTTTACAAGACGGCAACAACACTGGTAATCCGACCGAAACCGAATCCTTGCGGCACAGCCGCTGGAATAATAAAAAGGAGGATCCTCTCAATGAAGAAGCTATTTAGTATCGTTCTCGTGCTGGCCATGATCCTGGCCTGCTCCGCGGCGCTGGCCGAGGAACCCGTCACCCTGACCTATTCCGAAGTCAACCCGCTGGACGGCACCATCGTCGGCGAAATGGCCAAGGCCTTCAAGGAAAAGACCGAGGAGCTGACCAATGGCTCCGTCGTCATCGACATTCAGGCCGGCGGCGTGCTGGGCTCTGAGGACCAGATTCTGGACAACCTGCTGGGCGGCGGCAACATCACCGACGTCGGCCGCTTCTCCGCCTTCGCCTTCACGCAGTACGGCTGCGACAAGGCAAAGCTCCTGTCCATCCCCTACACCTTCGTGAGCGAGGATCACTTCTGGAATTTCGCCGCCAGCGATCTGGCCAAGGAATTCCTGAACGAGCCTGAAGAGCTGGGCCTGGGCATGAAGGGCCTGTGCTACGGCGAGGAGGGCTTCCGCCACTTCTTCTTCACCAAAGAGGTCAACGGCCTGGAGGACATCAAGGGCATGAAGCTGCGCGTCTCCTCCGACCCGATCATGACCGGCATGGTCAGCGGCTTGGGCGCCTCCGCCACCACCGTTCCCTTCACCGAGCTGTACAGCGCGCTGCAGACCGGCGTCGTGGACGGCGCTGAGCAGCCCATCGCCAACTACCTCTCCAACGCCTTCCAAGAGCCTGCTCCCTACGTCATCAAGGACGGCCACACGCTGGGCGCCATCCAGATCGTCATCACCGACGCCGCGCTGGCCAAGCTGAACGACGAGCAGCAGGCCGCCATCCAGGAGGCCGCCGATTACGCCTCCCTGGTCTGCAAGCAGAAGGTCGCCGAGATCGAAGGCACCACCTACGAGAAGCTGGCCGAGGCTGGCGTGACCGTGGTCGAGGTCGAGGACAAGGCGCCCTGGGTCGCCGCCTGCCAGCAGGTCATCGACGAGAACACCGCTTCCCAGGCCGAGCTGTATCAGCAGATCGTCGCCATGCAGTAATCGGGAAACCGACAATGCCGAACCCGAGGGGGCGCAGGGATTAACCCCTGCGCCTTTTCTTTACCTTGAACAGCCTCGAGGAGGAAGAGATAATGCCTTCTGTATTCAAGACCCTCGAAAAAATCAGGCCGCTGTACGATTGGACCTATAAGATACTGATGTTCATCTGCAAGCTGCTGCTGATCGGGGATATCGTCATTACCACCTGGGCGGTCCTGGGCCGCTATGTACCCTTCATCGACGACCCGCACTGGTCGGAGGAGATCGTGCTGACCTTCATGGTCTACATGGCGGTGCTTTCCGCCACGCTGGCCATCCGCAAGCGCGCCCACATCCGCATGACTTCGTTTGACAACAAGCTGCCCAGGCGCGCCATACAGGTGCTGGACCTGCTTGCCGACCTGGCCGTGTTGGCGCTGGGCGTGGTGCTGCTGATCTACGGCATCAAGTCCGTGAACTCGCCGCTGAGCCTGCGCGGGCACTATGCATCGCTGCCCAACCTGAGCAAGATGTGGCAGTACCTGCCCGTGCCGATCGCCGGCCTGGGCATGATCGTGTTTGAACTGGAGCAGGTTTTCCTGCGCATCGAGGATTTCTTCATCAAGGACGATGACAAAAAGGAGGTGACCGGCGCATGAACGCTGAAACCCTTTCCACGCTCATACTGCTCGGCAGCTTCCTGCTGATGGTGTTCCTGCGCTTCCCGATCGCCTATTCCGTGGGCATCTCCACGGTGCTGTGCCTGATCAGCATGGGCGAGCAGTTGACGACCCTTCCGACGCAGATGGTCAAGGGCGTCTGGTCCTTCAGCCTGATGGCGGTGCCCTTCTTCATCACGATGGGCGTGCTGATGGGCTCGGGCGGCATATCGGAAAAGCTGATCGCGCTGGCCAACAGCCTGGTGGGCTGGATGCGCGGGGGACTCGCCATGGTGAACATCGTGGCCTCCTACTTCTTCGGCGGCATCTCCGGCTCCGCCGCGGCGGACACCGCGTCGCTGGGCTCCATACTGATCCCGATGATGGTGGACCAGGGCTACGACGCCGACTTCTCCACCGCCGTCACCATCACCTCCAGCTGCGAGGGCCTGCTGGTGCCCCCCAGCCACAACATGGTCATCTACGCCACCACCGCGGGCGGCATCTCCGTGGGCGCGCTGTTCATGGCGGGCTACCTGCCCGGCGCGATACTGGCCCTGAGCCTGATGGTGGGCAGCTACATCATCTCCGTCAAGCGCAACTACCCCAAGGGTGAAAAGTTCTCCATAAAGAGTTTCGTCAAGCAGCTTCTCACCTCCTTCTGGGCGCTGGCCGCGATACTGATCGTGGTCGTGGGCGTGGTCGGCGGCGTATTCACCGCCACCGAATCCGCCGCCATCGCGGTCATCTACTCGCTGATCGTGTCCGTGTTCATCTACAAGGGCCTGAACTGGAAGGGCGTTTGGCAGAACCTGGAGCACTGCATTGAGACGCTGTCCATCGTGCTGATACTGATCGCGATGTCCGCGGCCTTCGGCTATTGCCTGACCAAGCTCCACGTGCCGGCCAAGGCGGCCACGCTGATCACCAGCATCTCTTCCAGCCCCGTGGTCATCGCGCTGCTCTTGAACCTGATCCTGTTGGTGCTGGGCATGATCATGGACATGGCGCCGATCATACTGATCGCGACGCCCATCCTGCTGCCCGTGGCGACGGGCATCGGCATAAGCCCGATACAGTTCGGCATCATGATCGTTCTCAACTGCGGCATCGGCCTGCTGACGCCGCCCGTGGGCGCGGTGCTGTTCATCGGCTCCGCCGTGGCGAAGCTGCCGATGGAGAAGGTCGTCAAGGCCACGCTGCCCTTCTACCTGTGCATGCTGATCGCGCTGCTGCTGATCACGTTTATCCCGCAGATCTCCCTGTGGCTGCCCAGCCTGTTCGGGTACGCCATGTAACGAGCGAGGTGCAATGCTATGAAAATGACATTCCGCTGGTACGGCTCCAAATCCGACCCGATACCGCTGAAGTACGTGAAGCAGATTCCCGGCATGACGGGCCTGATGGGCCTGCTGGACAAGCCCGCAGGCGTTAACTGGCCGGAGGAGGAGTTCAGGGCGCTGGTGGACGAGGTTCACGCCGCGGGGCTTGAGCTCGAGGTCATCGAGAGCGTGAACGTTCACGAGGACATCAAGATAGGCCTGCCCACCCGGGACGAATACATCGACAACTACATCTCTACCGTGCGCATGCTGGCCCGCAACGGCGTGAAGGTGGTCATCTACAACTTCATGCCGGTGTTCGACTGGCTGCGCACCGACCTGGCCCGGGTGATCCCGGAGGACGGCAGCAATAGCCTGTACTTCGACGAGAAGGACCTGGGCGAGATGGGGCCGCTGGAGATCGTGCGCAAGACCGCCGAGGACAGCCACGGCTTCAGCCTGCCCGGCTGGGAGCCGGAGCGCCTGGCGCTGCTGAAGAAGACGCTGAAGCAGTACGAGGGCATGACCGGGGACGACCTGCGCCGCCACTACAGGTACTTCCTGGACGCCGTGATACCGGTGTGCGAGGAAGTGGGCGTGCGCATGGCCTGCCACCCGGACGACCCGGCGTGGCCCATCTTCGGCCTGCCGCGCATCGCCCACAGCCAGGCGGACTTCGACAAGATCGTTGCGCTTCACGACAGCCCGGCCAACACCGTGTGCCTGTGCACCGGCTCCCTGGGCTCAAACCCCGAAAACGACGTGGTCGCCGCCATACGCCACTTTGGCCAGATGGACCGCATCGGCGCCATGCACGTGCGCAACGTGAAGTTCCTGGGCCACCACCACTTCCGCGAGGCCGCGCACCTGTCCTCAACCGGTGACCTGGACATGTACGGCATCATGAAGGCCATCTACGACACCTGCCCCGACACCTACGTGCGCCCCGACCACGGGCGCATGATCTGGGACGAGGTCGGCCGCCCCGGCTACGGCCTGTACGACCGCGCGCTGGGCGCGACGTACCTGAATGGGCTGTGGGAGGCGATTGAACGCAGTCAATGAGTTAGAAGTTAGGAGTGAGGAGTTAGGAGCATGGAAATGCCGCGTGGGCCATTGTACTCCTCACTCCTCACTCCTCGCTCCTCACTTAAACCGATCATTTGGAGGTTGAACAACCATGCAATTATCCTACAACGGTTTGCAGGCCCGCGAGGATTGGGAAGCGGCCGGCGTCAAGCTGCCGGGGCACGACTGGAAGGGCATGTGTGCCGAGACGGAGGAGAGGCCGGTTTGGGTCCACTTCGGGGCGGGCAACATATTCCGCATATTCATCGCGGGGCTGATGCAGAAGCTGCTGGACGCGGGGGAGGCCAAGGCGGGCATCGTGGCGGTGGAGACCTTTGACAATGAGGTCGTCGAGAAGATCTACGTACCCCACGATTCGATGACCCTGGCCGTCAGCCTGCTGGCGGACGGCGGCATCGACAAGTCGGTGGTGGCCTCGATCTCAAAGGGCGTCGTCGCCGGCGATCCGGCGGACTGGGAGGTGCTGAAGGGCATCTTCCGCAAGCCTTCGCTGCAGATGCTCTCGTTCACGATCACCGAGAAGGGCTACGCCCTCAGGGACATGAAGGGCGAGCTGAGCCCCGTCGCCAGGCGCGACATCGAAGCCGGTCCCGCGCACCCCATCCACGCCATGGGCGTGGTGGCGGCGCTGCTGTTGGAGCGCTACAATGCGGGGGCGACCCCCATCGCCGTGGTGAGCATGGACAACTGCTCCCACAACGGCGAAAAGCTGCGCGCGGGCGTCACCGAGATCGCCCGGGCGTGGCTGGACAAGGGCTTTGTGTCGGCGGACTTCATCGCCTGGCTGGAGGATGAGGCCAAGGTCTCCTTCCCGTGGAGCATGATCGACAAGATCACCCCGCGGCCCGCCGAGGCGGTGGAGAAGCAGCTGACGGCGCTGGGCATCGAGGACATGGCGCCCATCGTCACCGAGAAGCACACCTACATCGCGCCGTTTGTGAACGCCGAGGCGCCCCAGTACCTGGTGATCGAGGACCGCTTCCCGAACGGCCGTCCGCCGCTGGAGAGGGCCGGGGTCTACATGACCGACCGGGACACCGTGAACCGGACCGAGCGCATGAAGGTGACCACCTGCCTGAACCCGCTGCACACGGCGCTGGCGGTGTACGGGTGCCTGCTGGGCTATGAGAAGATCTGCGATGAGATGCGCGACACGGAGCTGGTGAAGCTCATCAAGCGCATCGGCTACGACGAGGGCCTGCCGGTGGTGACCGACCCGGGCATACTCAGCCCGAAGGCGTTCATCGACGAGGTGGTCGAGCGGCGCGTCCCGAACCCGTTCATGCCGGACACGCCCCAGCGCATCGCCTGCGACACCAGCCAGAAGGTGCCGATCCGCTTCGGCGAGACCATCAAGAGCTACATGGCCGACCCGCAGCGCAGCGCC
>JAFYBB010000323.1 GCA_017540445.1 Clostridia bacterium
CGGTGCTGCTGTTCCGGAAACCCTGGGTCTATTATTCCGACGCGTACCGGGTGGCGGAGACCATCGCGCTAGACCGGATCTGGTTCGGGGAGGAACCGGAGCTGGACGCGGTGGAAACCCGGATCCAGGACTTCTTTGCCGGAATCGACATGGAGGATCTGCGGGCGTATGAGCTGGACGGCACGCCCCAGAGCGAGCCGGCGATGCACCCCACGGCCATCAAGGCGGTGCTGGGCGCGGCCTGCGTCGGGAGCAAATCCGAAGCGCGGGCCCGGTTCCTGAAGCAGTTCGCGGAGATGAAACCCCGGAAGGGCAAGAGGCGGTATTACGACAACTGCCTGTATTTCTTCTGTCTGCTGATGCTGACAGGAAACTATAAGATCTATCTGTGAGGAGGAAACAGCGCATGATTTATTACGTCAACGCCAATGCCCCCCGGGAGGGCAACGGCCTGAAGGAGACGCCCTTCCGCCACATCGACGACGCGGCCCGCGTGGCCGTGGCCGGCGACGAGGTCCTCGTCGCGCCCGGCATTTACCGCGAGAAGGTGACGCCGCGCAACCCGGGCCGCGAGGACGCGCGCATCGTCTACCGCTCCGAGGTGCCCCTGGGCGCGGTGATCACCGGCGCGGAGGCGCTGACCGGCTGGACGCGCCATGAGGGCAACGTCTGGGTGAACCGCGTGGACAACGGCGTGTTCGGCGCGTACAACCCCTACACGACGCGGGTGTGCGGCGACTGGTACTTCGCCCCCGACATCCGCCACACCGGCGCGATCTTCCTGAACGACGCCATGATGTACGAGTGCAACTCCATCGAGGCGTGCCTGGCGGCCGAGCCGGATCCCGGCGCGTGGAACGCCGAGGCCTCCACCTGGAAGTGGTACACCGAGCAGGACGGCAACCAGACCGTGCTGTACGCCAACTTCCACGACCTGGACCCCAACGCCCAGAAGGTGGAGATCCTGGTGCGCCGCAACTGCTTCATGCCGGAGGAGAACGGCATCGGCTACATCACGGTGTCGGGCTTTGACATCAACAAGGCCGCCACCACCTGGGCCCCGCCCGCCGCCTATCAGGACGGCATGATCGGCCCGCACTGGTCGAAGGGCTGGATCATCGAGGACTGCCACATCTGGGGCAGCCGGTGCTGCGGCGTCAGTCTGGGCAAGTACCGCGACCCGGAAAACGACATGTACTTCTACACGAAGCACGTGAAGTCCCCCACCCAGATGGAGCGCGACGCCGTGTGCCGCGGCCAGTATCACGGCTGGCTGAAGGAGAACGTGGGCAGCCACATCGTGCGGCGCTGCGAGGTCGACCACTGCGAGCAGACCGGCATCGTGGGCCGCATGGGCGGCGTGTTCTCCACCATCGAGGACTGCCACATCCACGACGTGTGCACCAGCACCCAGCTGGGCGGCGCGGAGACCGCCGGCATCAAGCTGCACGCGGCCATCGACGTGACCATCCGCCGCAACCACATCCACAACTGCATCATGGGCGTCTGGCTGGATTGGCAGGCCCAGGGCGCGCGCGTCAGCCAGAACCTGATGCACGACAACCACCGGCCCGATGGCATTCCCCACGCCATGGGCGCGATGTTCAACTGCGACGTGTTCATCGAGGTGGGCCACGGCCCGACGCTGGTGGACAACAACGTGCTGCTGTCGAAGGTCTCGGTGGTGATCCCCAGCGAGGGCATCGCCTGCGTGCACAACCTGATGTGCGGCGCCTTCGGCCTGATCAACAGCGGCGTGGACAGCGTGGTAAACGGCCAGCGCGAGCCCCGCTACACCCCCTATCACATCCGCCACCGCACCGAGGTCGCGGGCTTCATGACGATACTGCACGGCGACGACCGGATCTACAACAATATCTTCGTGCAGAAGTGGCCCGTCACCGACGCCTCCATCGGCCCGGATACCGCCGATCATCAGGTGGTCGGCACGGCCCCGTTCGACATCTTCCCGTCCTACGAGGAATGGGTGGCGCCCTTCCAGCTGGGCAAGGAGGACCCGAACATGGGCGAGCTGGCCAAGGCCCACTTCGGCCACCTGCCCGTGTGGGTGAACGGCAACGCCTACTTCAACGGCGCCACCGTCAGCAAGCACGAGAAGCACGGCTTCGTGGCGGCGGACGGCAAGGCGACGGTGGAGCTGTCCGAAAAGGACGGCAAGTGGACGCTGAAGACCAACCTGTTCGAGCTGATGAAGGACTTCAGCGACGGCATCATCACCAGCGATACGCTGGGCTATGCCTTCGAGCCGGAGCAGCGCTTCGAGAACCCCGACGGCACCGACATCACCTTCGACCGGGATTACTTCGGCGCGCACCGCGGCCTGACTGCCCTGCCCGGGCCCTTCGCCGAGGCCGCAAAGAAATACCAGCTTCAATAACCACCGTGACCACCGGCACAGCCGGTGGTCATTTATGGAGTATACATTCTTGGAGGAATCCACGTGAAAAAGATCGTCTGCGACATCCGGCAGCTGACCGGCGAACACCGCCGGGCCATCGAGCGGGCCGCCGGGGCGCGCGGCTATGCCGTATGCTTCCCGGGCAGCGCGGCGGAGGCGCTTGCCGAGGCCCGCGACGCCGAGATCCTGTTCACCGCCGACACCCGCCTTGTGAAGGCGGCGGCCCAGCTGCGCTGGCTGTGCGTGCCCAGCGCCGGCGTGGAGCCGTATTTGCCCGACGCGCTCTACGCGAATCCGGGCGCGCTTTTGAACAATTCCTCCGGGGCCTACGGCGTGACCATCTCCGAGCACGTGATCATGGTGACGCTGGAGATGATGCGACGGCGCGCCGACTACGCCCGCATCGTGAGCGAGCGC
>JAFYBB010000324.1 GCA_017540445.1 Clostridia bacterium
CCGGGGCAGTCCACGTGCGCATAGTGACGGTTCTCCGTCTGATACTCCACGTGCGCCGTGTTGATCGTGATGCCACGCGCCTTCTCTTCGGGCGCCTTGTCGATCTGGTCGTAACGCATCGCCTCGGCGTTGCCCGCCTGCGCCAGCGCCATTGTGATCGCCGCCGTCAGCGTCGTCTTGCCGTGGTCAACGTGGCCGATCGTGCCGATGTTTACATGCGGCTTCGTACGCTCAAATTTTGCCTTTGCCATTGGAAATTCCTCCCTAGAAATAATATGGGGTTGTATTGCGTATGGAGCGGGTGATGGGAATCGAACCCACGTGATCAGCTTGGGAAGCTGGAGCTCTGCCATTGAGCTACACCCGCGCGTTCCCGCACCATCAGGCGATCCGCCGATAACCCCGATTCGGGCGAACCGACCGGCTCCGCAGGCGCAAAAGCCCAGACGGGTCCTTGACCTGCAAAGTTTATTTTACTTTAGAGTGGCCCGTTTGTCAACATTTATTTCCCAATTTCCCCGTAAATTCACCTGAATGGCATACTTTGTCCACAGGGCTTTCGCAAGAATTAACTTTGGCAGCAGCCAGTAGTCAGTTGCCAGTTGCCAGCAGGCGGTTGACGGTGTTGAAACTCGCCTATGGCTTTTTCGCATGTTTCATGGTATGATAAGAACAGCAGAAAAACCAACCGGAAGGGAGCGATACGATCATGAAGGAATGGACCCGCGAGGAGCGCTATCGCGTGCTCCAAAGCCCCGATGAGATCCGGGATCTGTACGAGAGGATCCAGACCTCCCCCTGGCGCCAGCGGTATCACGTGCAGCCGGTGACCGGGCTGTCCAGCGACCCCAACGGCTTCGCGCTGCACAAGGGCGTTTGGCACCTGTGCTACCAGTGGTGCCCCTGGGGCGCGGTGCACGGCCTGAAGTACTGGTACCACGTGACCAGCGCGGACCTGGTGCACTGGCGCAACGCCGGCATCGGCCTGAAGCCGGACTGCTTCTACGACAACCGGGGTACCCACTCCGGCAGCGCCATCTCCGACGGCAGCGACCTGATCTTCTACTACACCGGCAACCACCGGGACGAGGACTGGACGCGCACGCCCTACACCTGCGCGGCGATACTGGGCGAGGACGGCCGGCCCCACAAGCTGGAGAAGCCGCTGTTCGGCCCGCGGGACGACTACAGCGAGCACCAGCGCGACCCCAAAGCCGTATACAACGCCGAGAAGGGCCGCTACTACATCTTCATCGGCGCGCAGACCCTGGACAAGCGGGGCGGCGTGCTGGTGTACGAATCGGCGCAGCCGCTTTCCGGCTGGCGCTTCGCCGGCCAGCTGAAGGTGCCGGGCTACGAGGCCTTCGGCGGCATGTGGGAGTGCCCGTACATCGTGAACATCAGCGGACGCGACGTGCTGATCTTCTCGCCCCAGTACACGAAGCTGCCCGGGCGCGGCGAGAGCACCAACCACAACGTGTACCTGATCGGCCGCATGGACTACGACACCCTCACCTTCACCCCGGACGGCCCCTACCGCCACCTGGACTTTGGCTTCGACTTCTACGCGGCCCAGGGCGCGGCCAACGTGGGCGACGCGGACAAGGCCATACTGATCGCCTGGATCGGCCTGCCGGACAACCACTATCCCTCCGAGGAGGAGGACTGGGAGGGCAGCATGTCGCTGCCCAGGGAGCTGCGGATCAGGAACGGCAGGCTGCTGCAGACGCCCATCCCGGCGCTGCGCGACCTGCGCGGGCCCGAGCTGGAGCCGGACGGCACGCTGCCCCCGGCCTGCGAGCTGGAGATCGCCGCGCCCGCGGGCGACTTCGACCTGAACCTGTTCACCCGCGAGGACGGCACGGGCGGCCTGCGGCTGCACTATGACGGCGCGAAGAAGGTGTGCCGCGTCGACCGCAGCGGCATGGACCTGCGGTTCAACACCCAGGTGGGCGAGGCGCTGGACATGCCCCTGGACGCACCGCTTCGGAAATTACAGATCTACATCGACCACAACTCCGCCGAGCTGTTCGCGAACGACGGCGAGGCCACCTTCACCACCCACATTTACCCCACCGGACGGGAGTTCCACTATACCGCCACCGAGGGCGTGGGCGTGCGGCTGTGGCCGATGAACCGGTCGGTGACCGACGAATTCGTGATATAGGAGGGCCCGGGCATGAAAAAGAAGGTATTCGCCAGCGACTTTGACGGCACGCTGTACTTCTACAAGGCCGAGGTCAAGCTGCCGCCGGAGAACGTGGAGATGATTCGCAAATACCAGGCCGCGGGCCACCTGTTCGGGCTGTGCACCGGGCGGCAGGTGGGCGGGCTGACGCCGTTCATCACCGGCCTTGTGAAGCCGGATTTCTACATCACTAGCAGCGGCGCGAACATCGTGGACGGCGACATGCAGCCGATCCTCAAGCGCGGCGTGGACCGGGACGTGGCCGACGCGCTGGTTCAGGCGCTGAACCCGAAGGGCTACCGCCTGACGCTGGACGTGGAGGGCGACATCTGCGTGTTCGCCCCGATGGACTACCCCGGCAAGTACTACGTGATCACCGGCGTGGACGACGCCCCGAAGGGCCTGATCCACCAGGTGAGCGTGCACACCGAGAGCCTGGAGGACGCCAAGGCGCTGTCCGCGGACATCAACCGGCGCTTCGGCGATAAGATAGAGGCCTTCCAGAACGTGGTGGAGATCGACATCGCGCCGAAGGGCTGCTCGAAGGGCAAGGGCGTGGAGGCGCTGCGGGAATACATGCGCAACACCTACGGCGAGATCACGCTGTACGGCATCGGCGATTCCATCAACGACCTGCCGCTGCTGCGGGCCGCCGACGTGTCCTACACCTTCCCCTACGCCCCCGAGATCTGCCAGAGGACGGCCACGAAGGTGGTGGACACCATCGTGGACGCGCTGGAAGACAGCATGGGGAGCGTGGAGTAGGAGTGTGGAGTGTGGAGTGAGGAGTTAGGAGTTCAGGTGGAAATCCTTCGGATTTCTGAATCAAAACAAATCCCGCAGGGATTTGAACCACAACTCCTCACTCCTCAATCCTAACTCCTAACTCAAAATCTCACCCCTAAGATTCCACCAAGGGAGAAATGTGTCTATGAGCCAACCGCTTCGCGACGCGCGGCGCTACGAGGAAGCGCACGAGCGCGCCATCGCCCCGGGGGATCGCCCCGCGTTTCACCTGTCCGCCCGGGTGGGCTGGATGAACGACCCCAACGGCTTCAGCTTTTACGACGGCCAGTACCACCTGTTCTACCAGTACCACCCCTACGATTCCCACTGGGGGCCGATGCACTGGGGCCACGCGGTGTCGCAGGACCTGCTGCACTGGCAATACCTGCCCGCGGCCCTGGCGCCGGACATGCCCTACGACCGGGAGGGCTGCTTCTCCGGCAGCGCGATCACGCTGCCGGACGGGCGGCACGCGCTGATGTACACCGGCGTGGCCGAGGAGATCGGCGTGGGTGGCGCGGTGCGCAGTGTGCAGACCCAGAACCTGGCCTTCGGCGACGGCGTGAACTACGAAAAATACGCCGGCAACCCGGTGATCACCGCCGCGGACCTGCCCGAGGGGGGCAGCCCCTATGACTTCCGCGACCCGAAGCTGTGGGTCGTGCCGGACGGCGGCTACCGCGCCATCGTGGCCAACGACTGCGCCCAGGGCGGCGGGCGCATGCTGATCTACCGCAGCGACGATTTGAAGCGCTGGACGCTGGAGGGCGTCGCAGCCGAGAACCGCGGGCGGCTGGGCACGATGTGGGAGTGCCCGGACCTTTTTGAGCTGGACGGCGCGGACGTGCTGATGGGCAGCGCCCAGGACATGCTGCCCAGGGGCTTCGAGTACCACAACGGCAACGGCACGTTCTGCCTGCTGGGGCACTTCGACCCCGAGACCGGGCGCTTCAGTGAGCAGAGCGACCAGGCCGTCGACTACGGCATCGACTTCTACGCCCCCCAGACGCTGCTGACCCCCGACGGCCGGCGGGTGATGATCGGCTGGATGCAGAACTGGGACACCTGCAACCTGCACACCCCGTCCACCCCCTGGTTCGGCCAGATGAGCCTGCCGCGGGAGCTGAGCGTGAAGCACGGAAGGCTGTACCAGCGGCCCCTGCGCGAGCTGCAAAGCCTGCGCGGCCAGGCCGTGGAATACCGCGACGTGGCCGTCGAGGACGGCGAGGTCGCGCTGCCCGGCGTCGAGGGCCGCACCGTGGAGATGGAGATCGAGATCGAGCCCGACGGCGCGCTGTTCAACCGCTTCGCCGTGCGCTTCGCGAAGGGCGACGGGCGCTACACCCAGGTCAGCTTCCGGCCCCGGGAGTCGGTGGTGAAGGTGGACCGCAAGTTCTCCGGCTCGCGCCGGGCCATCATCCACCAGCGCCGCGCCAAGGTCCGGCACGAGGGCGGGCGGCTGAAGCTGCATTTGGTCCTGGACCGCTTCAGCGTGGAGGCGTTCATCGGCGAGGGCGAACAGGTGATGTCCGCCACGCTGTACACCGACCTGACCGCCCAGGGCATATCGTTTTACGCCGACGGCAGGGCGAAATTCAGCGTGCGGGCTTGGGCGCTGGGGGAGTGAGGAGAGTGGAGAGTGAAGAGTGGAGCATGGAGAGTGGCGAGTGGCGTTTTGATAGAAATCCTTCGGATTTCTTTGGATTAAAGGGGACCGGATTGCCACGTCACCGCGCGATAAATAGCCTTCCCCTATGGGGAAGGTGGATCACCGCGAAGCGGTGAGACGGATGAGGTCGGGCTCGTGTTGCGATATGTTGTTCCTTGTCGACCTCATCCGCCTCGCTGCGCTCGGCACCTTCCCGACGCGAAGCCAGCCCTTTAGGGCCACAGGGGAAGGCTTTAAGTGCGCCGCGCCGGACGGTGTTGCATCGTCCGGCGCGCGTTTTGTTGTCTTTACTTCTTTTTGACCGTGATCTTGATGGTGGCCTTCTTGCCGTTCTGGGTGGTGGCGGTGATGGTGGCCGTGCCGGCCTTCTTCGCCTTCACCACGCCCTTCTTGGACACGGTGGCCACCTTATTGTTGCTGCTGGTCCAGGTCAGTGCGTACTTCGCCTTCGCGGGCGTCAGCTTCACCTTCAGCGCCAGCGTCTTGCCCACATTCAGCGTGGCCTTCTTGCCCTGGGTGAACTTCACGGTCTTGGGGGCCTTGGTATCGGTGACATTCACCGTCAAGACCAGCTTCTTGCCGGTTTTCAGCGTGACGGTGATCTTCGCCTTGCCCGCCAGCTTCGCGGTCACCAGGCCCTTCCTGGACACCGTGGCCACCGCCTTGTTGCCGGACATGTAGGACTTCGCCTGTACGCCGTCCAGCACGATCTGCAGCTTCTTGCCCGCCTTCACGGTCTTGGTGGCGCTCTTGGTCAGCAGATAGCCGTCCTTCGGCAGCGCCAGCTTCTTGACCACCTTCTGCGCCGTGATGACCTTATCGCATACCGAGCAGTGGCTGCCCTCGGTCAGGCCGGTCTTGGTATAGGTGGCGGCCACAGCCTTGTCGGTCACGGGAGTGTGGCCAGTGGCGGGGATGACCTCTTGTTTCACGACAACCTCGTTGCATGCGGAGCAATGGCTACCTTCCGTCAGTCCGGTCTCGGTACAAGTCGGAGCAACGGCAGGATCGGAGACAACCTGCTTGTGGTTGTAGCCCTCCGTTTTGATCTCATTTTCTGTGGCCCACGTCTGCGCATAGCTTCCGCAGGGTGTGCGGATAACGGTATCTGTATTATAGAATGCCCCTTCCTTGATGGTGTGTACGCTGGCAGGAATTTTGACGGTTTTCAGATTTTCGCAATCCGAAAAAGCATAGCTGTCTATGAGTTTAAGACTGTCCGGCAGTTCGATTGACATTAAGCCTGTTGAAGAGAAAGCGCTTTCCCCGATGCTCGTGATCCCAGCAGGCAATTTGATTTCTGTCAGGTTAACGCAGTCTGCGAAAATATGGTCACTAATGTTTTCTAAGCCCGCAGGCAAGGTAATTGCTTGCAGAGAGGCACAACCATAAAAAGCGTATCTATCAATCATGTCAACACTGGCGGGAATGTCAATGCTTTTGAGCTGTATACAATCCATGAAGGCTCCTGAACCGATGCTCGACAGACCATCAGGGAGGTATACTTCTTTCATGCTGGCACAACCATAGAAAGTATTCTCGGGGATCAAGGTAATCGAATTTGGAACCGTGAAGCTCTGCAGACCACTGCCTTGGAAGGCTCCCTTACCGAAGGAAACAACGCTGGTGGGAATATCGATCGCAGTGAGCGCGGTACAATCCTTGAAGGCGTTTGCTCCGATGGATACGACACTTTGGGGGATGTCAATCCCGAGCAACGTGGTGCATCCAGCAAAGGCACTATTGCCGATGCTGGCAACACCATTGGGAATACGTACATTATTCAGACTGGTACAGTCGGAGAATAGTGAGTCGTCGATACTGGCAAGATTAGGGGGAAGAACTATGGAAACCAGACTGGAACAACCACCGAAAGCATCGAAACCAATGTTATTTAGACTGTTGGGAAATGTGATGCTGGTCAGCTTCTCGCAATCTTTGAACGCCCAATCTCCTATGCCAATCAAACCTTCTGGCAAAACAAGGGTTGTTAAGGCAGTACCATCAAAGGCACCATCCCCTATGGATTTTAGTCCACTACCAAAGGTAATACTGGACAGATTTCTGCATAAAGCAAAAGCAAATGTACCTAACGATGTAACTCCATCGTGTAGGATTACGGAGGAAATAGTTGTACATCCATTAAAAGCACCTGCGATACTGGTTACTTCTTCTGGAATGACAACTACACCGCCGGGACCACTATAATCTTCTAGAACACCATTTACGATCTTAAAATCATCTGCCGCAGCCATGACGCCCTGTCCATCGGCAGACACGGACTCCGCATAGACTGGTTCTTCTTCCACTTCCTCCGACTGTCCTTCACCCAGCGAAAAATCGTCCGTTTCGGCCACTTCTGTCTCCAGCGCTTCTGAGAGGATCTCGTCCTCCGCCTCCGGGACTTCCGCAGCCATGACCGCGGCGACTTCATCGTACTCGATCTCCAGGCCCTCCGCCAGCGTCCCGAGCGGCAGAGCAATAAGCAGTAAGCATAATAAAAGAACATGATTCTTCTTCATTTCTATCCCTCCTATATAATGTAAAACTATTATATTAAAACTAATTCAACCCAGCAATATTTACGCTTAATATGGTGTGTACATCCATTTATTTTATTGAAAGATAATATAATATATATGATAATATATAAGGGGTATTGACCATGAAAAAATACTGGATGGTTCTGCGCGAGCTTCGGGAAGATCGGGATTTAAAGCAGAGCGCCGTCGCGCAAGTGCTCGGCACCACCCAGCAGGTCTATTCCCGATATGAAAACGGCGTCAACGAAATGCCTGTACGCCACCTGCGCACGCTGTGCGAATACTACGGTGTCAGTGCCGATTATGTGCTGGGGTTGAGAAGGAATTCATAAGCAGGCGCTCGGAGAGCGCTTGACCTGTTCCGCCTGCGGGCGGGGATTTTTGTGCGGGCGCTCGGAGAGCGTTTGACCTGTTCCGCCCGCGGGCGGGGATTTTTGTGCGGGCGCTCGGAGAGCGCCCCTACGGTAGATAAGCGAATTGCCACTCAACCGTAGGGGCGCTCTCCGAGCGCCCGCACTATTCCTATTGCCTGGGCCTGCCGGCCCCACCTCACTGAAAACAGTCCACAGGACTGTTTTCCGGGCGTTCGGTGTCCCTAATCCCTATTCCTTCTCCTCCCGCGCCACGGACAGCATCAGCTTCAGCCGGTTTTCCTGGTTGACGCGGGTGGCGCCGGGGTCGTAGTCGATGGGCACGATGTTGGCCCCGGGGTAGCGCTCGCGGATGGCGCGGATGGTGCCCTTGCCGGCGATGTGGTTGGGCAGGCAGCCGAAGGGCTGCACGCACACGATGTTGGGCACGCCGGAATCGATCAGCTCGCACATCTCCGCGGTGAGCAGCCAGCCCTCGCCCATCTTGCAGCCCACGCCCAGTACGCCGCCCAGCGCGCTTCGGGTCTGGCCATAGGTCTCGGGGGGCGTCAGGCGGCTGTTGGCCTTCACGGCCCGGGCAATGGCCCGCTGCACGCGGTCGGCAAAGCGCATCACCCGCCGGCAGCCCCAGCGCTTCAGCCGGCTGCCGCCGTACAGGTTGATGTCGTCGATGTTGTGGTCCAGCGCGTTCAGCAGAAAGCCCATCAGCCCCGGCACATGCACCTGGCAGCCCTGCTCCAGCAGGAAGCGCTCCAGGTGGTTGTTGGCCAGCTGGGAATACTTCACGTAGATCTCGCCCACGATGCCCACCTGCACCTTTTCGGCGGGGGTAACGGGCACGGCGTCGAATTCCCGGGCGATGCGCTTCACGTTCTCGCGGATGCGCAGCGCCGCGATCCTGGGGTCGCGCCGGAACTGCTCGGTCAGCCGGTCGGCCCACCGCTCCACCAGGCGGGCGCAGGTCCCCTTCTCGTCTTCATAGGGCTCCACCTGGTTCTTCAGGCACATCAGTACGTCCGCGTAGAGGATCATCATCATGGCCTGCAAAAGCAGCGTCAGCGTCATTTTGAAGCCGCTGTTCTTCTCCATCCCCGCCGGGTTCAGGCTGATCACCGGCACAAAGCCCAAATTCGCCTTCTTCAGCGCCTTGCGCAGCAGGAATATGTAGTTGCTGGCCCGGCAGCCGCCGCCGGTCTGGGTGATGATCAGCGCGGTCTTGTGCACGTCGTATTTGCCGCTCTGCAGCGCGTCGATGAACTGGCCGATGCACAGAAGCGCCGGGTAGCAGGTGTCGTTGTGCACGTACTTCAGCCCCGTCTCCACCACGGCGGGGCCCTCGTTCTTCAGCAGCTCCATCCGGTAGCCGTGCAG
>JAFYBB010000325.1 GCA_017540445.1 Clostridia bacterium
GACGACCGCGACTACGTGTACGAGTCCTTCCTGTATTCCAACGGCACCGGCCTGTTCACCGAGGACGGCAAGGGCATCGCCCTGTATGACGACGCGGCGGTCGAGGTGTTCCAGGCCATCGCGGACCTAGTGAACGTCGAGCACGTCATGCCCTCCGCCGAGGACGCCGCCAGCAACATGGACATGAGCGCCTGCTTCCTGAGCAACTCCTGCGCCATGGTTATCAGCGGCCAGTGGAACTTCCAGTCCATGGCCATCGCCGCCGAGGAGGACGGCATCACCTACGACGTCGGCGTGCTGCCCTACTTCAAGGAGCCCAAGACCGCCAACACCGGCACCCCCGTGGTCGTGTTCCGCGACACCAAGCACTATGACGAGGCGCTGCTGCTGGCCTCCTACATCATGAACACCGACTTCGTGATGAACTTCATCAACTCCGGCCTGTGGATGCCCGTTTCCGAGAACTGGTACACCGACGAGGCGCTGATCGCCAAGTGGATGACCGAGGGCGTGCATCCGGCCCACTACCGCGAGGCCTGCATCGACTGGGCGCTGAACAACACCCATCCCTCCGCGTACTTCACCTACGGCTGCGTGCAGCAGCTGGAGGACCTGTACATCCCGGCGCTGGACAACGTGCTGCTGGGCACCGAGACCGCCAAGGACGCCATGGAAGGCATCCGGGGCGAGCTGGACAAGGTGATGGCCGATTACCTGGCCAGCATCTCCTGATCCGTACCTGTTGCAGACAGTGGGGGCCCGGCGGCCCCCATCTGTCTGTTTAATCCACCAGATTGAGATCGAGGTGCAACCGCTATGAAAGGGAACCGCAAGCCCCGCATGTCGGTCATGCGGCGCAATGAGGCGATCGCGGGCTATGTGTTCATGCTGCCGCTGCTGCTGGGGATCATCTTTCTGACCTACGGGCAGTTCATCTACAGTCTGATCATATCGTTCACGGACAAGAGCGTATTCGGGGCGTTCAACTTTGTCGGGCTTCAGAATTACGTGAAGCTGTTGACGGAGGACTTCTTCTTCTGGAAGTCCATCAAGGCGACCGTGCTGTACGCCTTCGGCTCCGTCATCGCCACCCAGCTGACCGCGCTGGCCGTCGCGATACTGCTCAACAGCAAGAGCATCCGGGGCAAGGCCTTCTTCAGAACGATATTCTACATCCCGTCGATCGTGCCGGCCGTGGCCTCCTGCCTGCTGTGGATGTGGATGTTCAACCCGGACTACGGCCTGTTCAACGCGGCGCTGAAGGTGCTGGGGCTGCCGACCAGCAAGTGGATCTACGCGGAGGGCAGCGCGGTTCCCTCGCTGATCCTGATGAGCGCATGGGCCTGCGGCGCGCCGATGGTCATCTACCTGTCCGGCCTGGCGAACGTCTCCCCCACGCTGCTGGAGGCGGTGGAGATCGACGGCGGCGGCGCGTGGACGAAGTTCATACACATCACGATCCCGATGATCTCCCCGGTGCTGTTCTACAACACGCTGATGGGCGTCATCGGCGGCTTCATGACCTTCACCAACAGCTACGTCATGACCGAGGGCGGGCCCAACAACGCCACGCTGTTCGTCAATTACCTGATCTATCGCAGCGCGTTCCAGTACAACGAATTCGGCTATGCCAGCGCGCTGGCGTGGATCGTGTTCTTCATACTGGCGGTCTGTACCCTGGTGATCTTCAAATTCTTCGGGAAGAAGGTGTATTACGGTGGCGCAGACTGACGCGGTGCAGAATATGAAGCTGAACAAAAAGAAGCTGCGCGTATCCACGGTGGTGCTGTACGTGATACTGGTCGCCGGCACGGCGCTGTGCCTGGTCCCGCTGTACTGGATGCTGCGCTCCTCGCTGATGAGCAACGCGGAGATCTTCGTGTTTCCCCCGCGGTTCTTCCCGAGCACCTGGCGCTGGAACAACTACGTCAAGACCTTCCAGAACTTTGAAGCGCTGATGTACTTTTCCAACACCATGAAGATACTCGTGCCCTGCGTGATCGGCACGGTGCTGACCTCGTCGATGGCGGGCTACGCGCTGGGGCGCCTCCAGTTTCCCGGCAAGAAGCTGTGGTTCGCGCTGACCATCGGGGCCATGATCCTGCCGGGCCACGTGGTGCTGATCCCGCTGTACCTGACCTATTCGGCCATCGGCGCGACCAACACCTACACGCCCTTCTATCTGGCGGCATGGTGCGGCGGCGGCGCGTCCAACGTGTTCCTGATGCGCCAGTTCATGCGGACCCTGCCCAGAGACTACGACGAGTCCGCCATGATCGACGGGGCGACGCGCCTTCAGATATTCCTGAAGATACTGGTTCCGCTGTGCGCGCCGATCATGATCACGGTAGCCATATTCACGTTCATGTTCTACTGGAACGACTTCCAGGGGCCGCTGATCTACCTGCGCAGCGACACGCGGTTCACCCTCGCTCTGGGCATACTCTCGCTGCGCGGCGCCTATGCGTCCAAGTGGAACTACATCATGGCCGCGTCCCTGGTGATGGTGGTCCCGGCCGTGCTGCTGTTCGCCATCGGCCAGCGCTACTTCATCGAGGGCATCGTGCTGACGGGCGTCAAGGGATGATATAGAGGATTTTGGAGACAGGCCGCGAATATTCCAATCGGGAGGAAACAAGAATGAGCGGAGCAGGACAATTCATACAGAAGGTACGCATCGACGACGCGTTTTGGAGCGTCACCCGCGAGACCGTGCGCCGGGAGGGCATCCCCTACCAGTGGCGCGCGCTGAACGACATGATCCCGGATGCCGCGCCCAGCCACTGCATGCGCAATTTCAGGATCGCCGCGGGCAGGGAACAGGGCGAACACGCGGGCTTCGTGTTCCAGGACAGCGACGTGGCCAAGTGGATCGAGGGCGCGGCCTACAGCCTGCGCTGGCACCCCGACCCGCAGCTGGAGGCCACCGTCGACGGCGCGATCGACGAGGTCGTGGCGGCGCAGCAGCCCGACGGGTATCTGGACACCTATTACATCATCAATGGCCTGGACAAGCGCTGGACGAACCTGAGGGACAACCACGAGCTGTACTGCGCGGGCCACATGCTGGAGGCCGCCGTGGCCTACTATCAGGTCACCGGCAAGCGCAAGCTGCTGGACGCCATGATCCGCTGCGTGGACGGCATCGACGCCGTGCTGGGGCCGGAGGAAGGCAAGCTGCACGGCTATCCCGGCCACCCCGTGATCGAGATGGCGCTGATGCGGCTGTACGAGGTGACCGGCGACCCGAAGCACCTGAAGCTGGCGAAGTACTTTATCGACCAGCGCGGCCAGCGCCCGCTGTACTTTCAGGCGGAGGGCGAGCGCCACCACAACAATCTGTACTGGAAGGACAGCTACTTCCAGTATCAGTACTACCAGGCGGGCATGCCCCTGCGGGAGCAGACCGAGGCCCAGGGCCACGCCGTGCGCGCCATGTACCTGTACGCCGGCGCGGCCGACGTGGCGCGGGTGACCGGCGACGCCGATCTGGCGGACGTGTGCCGCAGGCTTTGGGCCAATACGGTGCGCCGCCGCATGTACGTGACCGGCGCCGTCGGCTCCTCCGAGTACGGCGAGGCCTTCACCTTCGACTACGACCTGCCCAACGACACCATCTACGGCGAGACCTGCGCCGCCATCGGCCTGGTGTTCTTCGCCCGCCGCATGCTGGCGCTGGAGGCGAAGGGCGAATACGCCGACGTGATGGAGCGTGCGCTGTACAACGGCGTGCTCAGCGGCATGCAGCAGGACGGCAAGAAGTTCTTCTACGTCAACCCGCTGGAGGTGCTGCCCGAGGCCTGCCTGAAGGACCAGCGAAAGACCCACGTGAAGGTTCAGCGCCAGAAGTGGTTCGGCTGCGCCTGCTGCCCGCCGAACATCATCCGTCTGCTGTCGTCGCTGGAGGACTACATCTACTCCGTGAACGGCCGGGACGTCTACATGCACCTGTACGTGGGCGGCACCCTCGAGGCCGAAGCGAACGGCGCTCCCGTGCGCCTGAGCGTTCGGACGGACTACCCCTGGGACGGCGCGGTGGCCGTGACCGTCGATGCCGACGCGGCGTTCGCGCTGCGCCTGCGCGTGCCCGGCTGGTGCCGCCGGTGGACGGTCCAGATCAACGGCGAGGCCCTGCAGCCCCAGGTCCGGGACGGCTACATCGTGCTGGACCGCGCCTGGAAGGCGGGCGACGCGGTGGCGCTCGCGCTCGACATGCCCGTGGAACTGGTGCGGGCCAACCCCCGCGTCTACGAGGACGCCGGCAAGGTCGCCGTCGCCCGCGGCCCGCTCATCTACTGTCTGGAGGAGGCGGACAACACGCGCAACCTGCACCTGGTGCGCCTGGGCGACACGGGGCCCCAGGACTTCACCGCCGCGTGGAAGCCGGACAAGCTGGGCGGCATCGTGGAGCTGACGAGCCCCGGCCTGCGCGAGAGCGACGCGGGATGGGGCGACACGCTGTACAGCGGCGAATACACCGTCGAGAGCGCCCCCGCACATCTGACGTGGATCCCCTACTACCGCTGGGCGAACCGCGAGCCGGGCGAAATGCGCGTCTGGGTCCGCAGGTAGCGCCGCACGCAGTTTTTACCGATTATGCCGCCTTTTCGGGCGGCTTTTTTGTCCTGTCGTTTACAAACGCATGATATAA
>JAFYBB010000030.1 GCA_017540445.1 Clostridia bacterium
AGTAAATTCCCAAAGTAACGTCCACAGTGGACGAGGGGGTGGAAGTTAGACTGGGAAACGGAGAAGGGGTAGACTTAAGTCTGGGAAAAAACACAAAGGAGGACATCCCATGCCAGATTTGAAGAAGCCCAACACCTGCAAGCACCTCACCTACGAAGAACGAATCGAGATTCAGGACTGCCTGTTCCATGGCGTATCCTTCAAGGGAATCGCCAGACGTATTGGCAAAGACCCAACGACTGTTTCCAAGGAAGTCAAGAAGCACATTCAGGTCATCCCTGCCCGCGTGGAGAATCCCCGGCCCTGCCCTGATCTGCTGAAAGCGCCGTTTGTATGCAACGGCTGCCGACGCAAACGCAGCTGTAGGCTGGAGAAGCATGAATACTTGGCCAGGTTTGCCCACCAGGCATACAGGGAAACTCTGGTAGAAAGCCGCTCCGGCATCGCCCTGTCCAAGGAATCCTTCTACGAAAATGATCGCATCATTTCCGAGGGCATCAGCAAGGGCCAGCACCTATACCACATCATCCAGTCGCAGAAGCTGTCCGTTTCCAAGTCCACCTTCTATAGGCATCTCCATTTGGGCTATTTGTCGGTTGCTCCGCTGGATATGCCTCGCGTGGTCAAGTTCAAACCCAGAAGGGCCCACGCCAAGGATTACATACCGCCCAAACTCAAGCAGGGGCGTACCTTTGATTGCTTTGAAGAATTCATATCCCAGAATGGTATTACCCATTGGGTTGAAATGGACCTGGTTATCGGACGCATCGGCGGTAAGGTCATCATGACCTTCGATTTCACCCTCTGCAACTTCATGTTCGGTATCCTGCTGGACAACAAAACCTCCGTTGCCGCTGCCGCCGCCATTTGCAATCTCAAGGCGCGTCTACTGGATAACGGCTTCTCCTTTGCCTCGCTTTTCCCCGTCATCCTCACTGACAACGGCGGCGAGTTCTCCGATGTCTTTGCCTTCGAGAACAACCGTGATGGCGATAAGGAAGCCTCTCTCTTCTTCTGTGATCCTCATACCCCTTCCCAGAAGCCCAGGGTCGAGAAGAATCACACCCTCTTCAGGGATATCGTTCCCTCCGGCTCTTCCTTCGACGATTTCTCCCAGAATACTGTTGACCTGATCTTCTCCCATGTCAACGGTATCTCCAGAAAAAGCCTCAATGGTAAATCGCCCTACGACGTCTTTGCCTTTACCTTCGGTGCTTCTGTCCCTGCCGCCCTGGGCATTGACTTCATCCAGCCCTCAGAGGTTATTCAGTCGCCTCTACTCCTGAAATCTGCCGATGATTAATCCTCTCTTCGGCTGATTCCTTTCCCATTCTTATTTCCACCCCATGTTGACGTTTCTTTGGGAAATCCCTCAAGATGGGTTATTTCCTCTGCCTTTCTCTCTGCTTTGAGCCGCCTTTTTGTCCTTCGGCTATTAATCCTTCTTGTTTTCTCGTTCTTATTTCCACCCTTTTCCCAGGCTTTCGTCCACCCCTTTCCCACTGTGGACGTTACTTTGGGAATTTACGTGTTCCCTGTACCCTGTTCCCTGTCGCCCGTCCCCCGTTCCCTGTCCCCCATCCCCTGTTCCCTGTCCCCTGTTCCCTGTTCCCTCCGAGATGGGCGGGCGCCGCATCGGCGCCCCTACTCCCTACCCCCTACTCCCTACTCCCTACACCCCCCTTGACTAACCCCCGATAATAGGATAGAATGAAGCCACAATGGTCAATACACCTCAGGAGGTTGAATGCCATGAAGAAGCTGTCCCTGAACGGCGCCTGGACGCTGAGCGTGTCCGGCGGCGAGCTGGGGTCCGTGCCCGCGACGGTGCCCGGCTCGGTATACAACGATCTGCTGGCCGCGGGCAGGATCCCCGACCCCTTCTACCGCGACAACGAGAACGAAGCGCTGAAGCTGATGGAGCACGACTTCACCTATGCCAGGGAATTTGAAGTCCCCGAGGACCTGACGGAATGCGACGCGGTGCTGCTGCGCTGCGAGGGGCTGGACACGCTGGCGGAGATCTACGTGAACGGCCGCGAGGTCGGCCGCGCCGACAACATGCACCGCACTTGGGAATATGACGTGAAGGGCGCGCTGAAGAGCGGCGCGAACAGCATCTGCGTGGTGCTGCGCTCGCCGACGAGGTTCATCCGCGAGGCCTACGAGAAGGACCCCTGCGACGGCTCCACCGACGCGATGCGGGGCTTCCCCCACCTGCGCAAGGCCCACTGCATGTTCGGCTGGGACTGGGGCCCGAGGCTGCCCGACGCGGGCATCTGGCGGGACATCGGCCTGATCGGCGTGGAGCGGGCGCGGCTTTGGGACGTGCGCGTGCATCAGGAGCACCGCGGCGACGGCACGGTGGGCGTGACCGTCGGCACGCGCGTGGAGAACCTGGACCTGGACGGCGCGAGCTACGACTTTGAGGTCGCGCTGACGGCCCCGGACGGCAGGACCATCACGGCCACAGAGCGCTGCACGACCGCGGCCAACGTGGCGCTGAACGTGGAGCGGCCCCGGCTGTGGTGGCCCAACGGCTACGGCGACCAGCCGCTGTACACGGTGACGGCGCGGCTTCTGAAAAACGGCACGGAGCTGGACCGCTGGGAGAAGCGCATCGGCCTGCGGACGCTGACCGTCAAGCGCCAGAAGGACCAGTGGGGCGAGAGCTTCTGCCACCAGGTCAACGGCGTTTCGGTGTTCGCGATGGGCGCGGATTACATCCCCGAGGACAATCTGCTGGCCCGGGTGACGCCCGAGCGCACCCGCCGGCTGCTGGAGGACGCCAAGGCGGCCCACATGAACCTGATCCGCGTCTGGGGCGGCGGCTACTACCCGGACGACTGGTTCTACGACGCCTGCGACGAGCTGGGCCTGATGGTCTGGCAGGACTTCATGTTCGCCTGCGCGGCCTACCGGCTGACGGACGCCTTCGAGGCGAACCTGCGGGCGGAGTTCACCGACAACATCCGCCGGCTGCGCCACCACGCCAGCCTGGCGCTGTGGTGCGGCAACAACGAGATGGAGGGCTTCATCGGCGCGGGCCTGTGGGTCATCGACAAGCGCCAGCAGGCCGACTACATCAAGCTGTTCGAGTACATCATCCCAAAGCTGCTCAAGACCGAGGACCCGGACACCTTCTACTGGCCCTCCAGCCCGTCCAGCGGCGGCAGCTTCGACAAGCCCCACGACCCGGACCGGGGCGACGTGCACTACTGGGACGTGTGGCACGGCATGAAGCCCTTCTCCGACTACCGGAACCACCTGTTCCGCTACGTGTCGGAGTTCGGCTTCCAGTCGTTCCCCTGCATGGAGACCATCGACAGCTTCACGCTGCCCGAGGAGCGCAACGTGTTCTCCTACGTGATGGAGAAGCACCAGCGCAACGCCTCCGCCAACGGCAAGATCGCCGAGTACCTGTCCCAGACCTACCTGTACCCCTCCACGCTGGACGCCTTCGTGTACGCCTCGCAGCTGCTGCAGGCCCAGGCCATGCAGTACGGCGTGGAGCACTGGCGGCGCAACCGCGGCCGCTGCATGGGCGCGGTGGTGTGGCAGCTGAACGACTGCTGGCCGGTGGTCAGCTGGGCCAGCATCGACTACTACGGCCGCTGGAAGGCGCTGCACTACTACGAGAAGCGCTTCTTCGCGCCGGTGCTCGTCTCCTGTCACGAGGAGGGCGTGCTCAGCCAGAACACCAACGTGAACGCCGAGCCCTTCCCGCTGAAGAAGTCCGCCCGGCTGAACGTGTCCAACGAGACGATGAACCCCTTCGCGGGCGTGGTGAACTGGTCGCTGCGCCGGCCCGACGCCACGGTGATCCGCGAGGGCATGTTCCACGTGAAGGTGCCCGCGCTGAGCGCCGTGTGGCTGCAGCAGCAGGACTTCTCGGGCGAGGACACCTACGGCTGCTACTACGCCTACGAGCTGTGGTCCGAGGGCGGCGACTATGTGGGCGGCGGCACGGCCCTGTTCTGCCCGCCGAAGCACTTCCGCTTCAAGGACCCGAAGCTGCACGCCCACCTGGAGGGCGACGAGATCGTCGTCACCGCGAAGGCCTACGCCCGCAGCGTGGAGATCCGCTGCGGCGCGGACGTGCTGCTGGAGGACAACTTCTTCGACATGAACGCCGGCACGCGCCGCGTGAAGGTGCTGCGCGGCA
>JAFYBB010000326.1 GCA_017540445.1 Clostridia bacterium
CCTTTTGACAACTTTTGGGTTGCCAAAAGGACCGTCCCTCTGACAAAAACCATTGGGGTTTCTTTACAGCGACAAAAAACAAGTATATAATGGATCTGACAAACACACCAAAGGAGGACTTTCCCATGTCCGAGTCCCATCTGCATCCGAAATACCTGGCCATGCGGGACGCGCAGGAGGCGCTGCTGTCCCGGAAGAACCGCAAGGCCGACTTCTACAACGGCATCTACGACCGCTACGAATACCCGGTGCTGACCCGGGATCACCTGCCCCTGACCTGGCGCTACGACCTGGACGCGCGCACCAACCCCCACTTCATGGAGCGGCTGGGCATCAACGCGGCCCTGAACTCCGGCGCGATCAAGCTGGGCGGCCAATACTGCCTGGTGGTGCGGGTGGAGGGCATGGACCGCAAGAGCTTCTTCGCGGTGGCCCGCAGCGACAGCCCGGTGGACGGCTTCCGCTTCGACGAGAAACCCGTGCTGCTGCCGGACACCTGCCCCGAGGAGACCAACGTGTACGACATGCGCCTGACCAGGCACGAGGACGGCTGGATCTACGGCGTGTTCTGCTCGGAGAGCAAGGACAGGAGCGTCAATGACCTCTCCGCCGCCGTGGCCGCCGCCGGCATCGTGCGCACGAAGGACCTGGTGACCTGGGAACGCCTGCCGAACCTGGTGACGCTGAACAGCCCCCAGCAGCGCAACGTGGACCTGCTGCCGGAGTTCGTGGACGGCAAGTACGCCTTCTACACCCGCCCGATGGACGACTTCATCGACACCGGCAGCGGCGGCGGCATCGGCTTTGGGCTGTGCGAGGACATCACCCACGCCGTGATCGGCGAGGAGAAGATCACCTCGCCCCGGCGCTACCACACCATCACCGAGGCCAAGAACGGCGAGGGCGCCACGCCCATCAGGACGGAGAAGGGCTGGCTGCACATCGCCCACGGCGTGCGCAACACCGCGGCGGGGCTTCGGTACGTGATCTACCTGTTCGTCACCGACCTGAAGGACCCCTCGAAGGTCATCGCTGAGCCGGGCGGCTACCTGATCGCGCCGCTGGGCGGCGAGCGCGTGGGCGACGTCAGCAACGTGACCTTCACCAACGGCGCCATCGCCGACGACGACGGCAGGCTGTACATCTACTACGCCTCCAGCGACACGCGGATGCACGTGGCCGAGACCACCGTGGAAAAGCTGCTGGACTACGCCTTCAACACCCCCGCCGATCCCCTGCGCAGTCGCGACTGCGTGGCCCAGCGGATCGAGCTGATCGAAAAGAACCTGGCGCTGCTGGCGGAAGCATAACACACGTTCCCCTTAAATCCAGGAAATCCGCAAGGATTTCCACCGCAACTCCACTCTCCACTCTCAATCAAAGGAGACCGAGCTATGCAAATGAACGAAACCTACCTTCGCTGGCTGGAGCGCGCGGACGCCTCGCTGCAGGGCGAGCTGGCGGAAATGAAGGGCAACCCGGACGCCATCGAGGACGCCTTCTACCGCGACCTGGCCTTCGGCACCGGCGGCCTGCGGGGCGTGATCGGCGCGGGCACCAACCGCATGAACCTGCACACGGTGGCCCGGGCCTCCCAGGGCCTGGCCAACTACGTGAAAAAGCGCTTCCCGGAAGATCAGCGGCGGGTGGCGGTGAGCTACGATTCCCGCATACTCTCGGAAGAATTCGCGCGGATGGCTGCCGGCGTGTTCGCCGCCAACGGCATCACCGCCCTGATCTACCCCCGCCTGATGCCCACGCCCTGCCTGTCCTGGGCGGTGCGGGCGCTGGACTGCGCGGCGGGCGTGATGGTCACCGCCAGCCACAACCCGGCCAAGTACAACGGCTACAAGGTGTACGGCCCGGACGGCTGCCAGATCACCACCCAGGCCGCCGAGGACATACTCGCCGAGATCGACGCGCTGGACGTGTTCGACGGCCCCCGGACGCTGCCCTTTGAGGACGGGCTGCAAGACGGCCGCATTCAGTGGATCGGCGAGGACGTGCTCACCGGCTTCATCGAAGCCGTGAAGAGGCAGTCGCTGCTCGGCGACGCCCCGGCGGACAGGTCCGCGGTGATCGTCTACTCCCCGCTGAACGGCACGGGCTTCGAGCCGGTGACCCGCATCCTCAGCGAGTGCGGCTACGGCAACGTGACCGTGGTGGCCGAGCAGGCCCAGCCGGACGGCCACTTCCCCACCTGCCCCTACCCGAACCCGGAGATCCGCGAGGCCATGCAGCTGGGGCTGGAGTACGCCCAGCGGCTGGACGCCGACCTGCTGCTGGCCACCGACCCGGACTGCGACCGCTGCGGCATCGCCGTGCGCGACCCGAAGGGCGGCTACACGCTGCTCTCCGGCAACGAGACCGGCATACTGCTGCTGGACTACATCTGCCAGCGCCGCCTGGCGCTGGGCGCGATGCCCGCCGAGCCGGTGCTGGTAAAGACCATCGTCACCACCGACATGGCCGAGCGCGTGGCCGCGAAGTACGGCGTGGGCACCGTGAACGTTTTGACCGGCTTCAAGTACATCGGCGAGACCATCGGCCGCCTGGAGGCGCAGGGCCGGGCTGACCGCTACATCTTCGGCTTCGAGGAGAGCTACGGCTACCTGTCCGGCGCGCACGTGCGCGACAAGGACGCGGTGAACGCCGCGCTGATGATCGCGGACATGTTCGCCTGGCACCGCGCCCGGGGCACCGGCCTGATGCAGCGGCTGAACCAGCTGTACGCCGAGTTCGGCTACTGCCTGAACGCGCTGCACAGCTACGAATTCGAAGGCGCGAAGGGCTTTGCGCAGATGCAGGCCGCCATGGCCGCGCTGCGCGGCGGCGTTTCGGAGCTGGGCGGACGCAGCATCGAAAAGCTGCTGGACTACGCGCCGGGCCTGGACGGCCTGCCCAAGTCGGACGTATTGAAGTTCCTGCTGTCCGGCGGCGCGTCCTGCGTGGTGCGCCCCTCCGGCACCGAGCCGAAGCTGAAGCTCTACGTGTCCGTCTCCGCAGAGAACCGCGAGGCCGCCGAAGCGGAGGAAGCCCGCCTGACGGCGGACGTGGAGGCAATCATCGGAGTGTGAGTCATGGGGACGGTTCTACTGACTCATTTTCATTTGAAAATGAGTCAGTAGAACCGTCCCCATGACTCATTTGCTGGCAGAAAGTGAGTCAGAGAAACCTGTCCCCGCTGACTCAACCAAACAAGCGGCGAGGGAGCGCTTGCTCCCCCGCCGCTTGTTTGGTTTGTTGCTATCCCTTCACGCCGCCGGCGGTGAGGCCCGCGGCCAGGTGCTTTTCGATGCACATGAACAGGATCACCACGGGGATCGTGGCCACCAGCGACGCCGCGAACAGGTATTGCCACTCGATCATGTTGAAGGACGAGAACTGGGTGATGCCCACGGTGATGGGCTTGTTGGACGCGGTGGAGATCAGCACGGTGGAGATCGTGTACTCGTTCCAGGCGTTGATGAACACGAAGATCAGCGTGGTCACGATGCCCGGGGCCGCCATGGGCAGCAGCACCCGCAGCATGGCGCTGACGGTGCTGCAGCCGTCGATGCAGGCGGCCTGCTCCATCTCGGAGGAGATGGACACGAAGGTGCCCCGCAGAAGCCATATGGCGAAGGCCTGGTTGAAGGCGGCGTTGATGAACATCAGGCCCCACACCGTGTCGTTCAGGTGGATGGCGTTCATCAGGCGGGAGATGCCCACCAGCAGCACCACCGGCGAGAACATCTGGCTCATGATCACAAAGCCCAGGAACGCCCGCTTGCCCACAAAGCGCATGCGGGCCATGGCGTAGGCCGCCGGGATGCCGCACAGCAGCGCGATGGCCGTGGCGCCCACGGACAGCAGCAGCGAGTTCAGCAGGTAGCGCGGCACGCCGCGGTTGATGATGTCCCGCAGATTGCTCCACACCCACTGGGTGGGGAACATGTGCGTAAAGTACATGTCCGTGGTCTCGGCGTTGCTGCGGAAGGCCGTGATCAGCATCACGTAGTAGGGGTACAGTATCAGCACGCACAGCGCGATGATGAAGCCGTACAGCAGAGCGCGGGTCAGCGCGTGGGCGGGATGGCCCTCCGCGGCGATCACCGCGGCCAGCGTGTAGATACAAAGCAGCGGCAAAAGCGCCCACGCCGGCCACAGCGCCCTGTAGCTGACGCCTCCCATCAGGGATAGCGTGTTCTCCCCCGCGCTGCCGCCGTACAGAAAGGCGTCCAGACGGTGAAGCAGCGCCTCCAGACCCGCTCCGGCGTAGCCGTCCGACGCCAGCTTGATCTGGCGGGAGAAGTCCACATTGCAGCGCATCAGAAACAGCGGGATCAACAACAGCGCCACAAGCCCCAGCGCCGCGCCGCAGCGGCGCAGGCCGCGCTTTGAAGCGGGCAGCTCCGGCCAATCCGCCGTCCACGCGCCGGCGAGCCCGGCGCACAGCAGTATAAGCCCCGCGATCAGGCACAGCGCTGCGGCCAGCAGCAGCCATCCGGCCGCAAGCCCGGAGCGCATGAAGGCCCAGCCGCTGCGCCCCATCACCTCGCGGACCTCGAAGGCCACCATGCTGGTCTTTTCGCCCTTGGAATTGACGCGCTCGGTGACGGTCTCCACGATCTCGGGCGTGCCGCCGTGCTCCGCGGCATAGGCCGCGGCGGCCTCCTCCACCTCGGCGCGGACGGCCTGGTACTTCTCGTCGCCGACGAAGGTGTTGCCGGATTTCTTCGCGAACACCGTCGCGGAGAAGCCGTACAGCGGCAGCGACAGCGCGACCAGGCACAGCGCCGCGGCCAGCAGCGCGGCGATCAGCGCGCGCCGGTTCACGCGCGCAACGACATCAGGCGTGCTCGGCCTCATCACTGCTCCTCCTTCCGCATGGTGATCATCATGTACGCGCCGGCGCACACGCACAGTATGGCGAAGCCGATCACGCTCATGGCCGTTGCCGCGCCCTTCTGGTTGTCGTAGAAGGCGCGCATGTACAAGAGCGTCACCATCGTGTCGGTCTTGTTGGCCGGCGCGCCCTTGGTGATCGTGTACACGATGGGGAAGGAGTTGAACACGTAGATGATGTTCAGCACTGTGCACACCGTCAGCGAGGGCTTCACCAGCGGTATGGTCACGTTCCACAGCTTGCGCCAGAAGCCCGCGCCGTCCACGGTGGCGGCCTCGTAGTAGGCGTCGTCGATGGACTGCAGGCCCGCAAGCACCGTGAACGCCACGAAGGGGATCGTGACGAATATGCCCACGCCGCACTCCCAGGCGAACTCGATCTGGTAGCTGGCGCGCCAGTTGACGGCGCTTCGAAGGATGCCCAGGTTCAACAGCACGTTGTTCAGGTTGCCGTACTCGGCCTTGATGATGTAGTTCCACACCGAGGCCTGGATCACCAGCGACGTGGCCCAGGGGAACACCACGATGGAGCGCGCCACCTTGCGCCCGAAAAACTTCGTGTTCAGCGCCATGGCCGTGATGAAGCCCAGCAGCGTGCTCAGGCCCACCACCGATACCACCCACACGGCGGTGTTCAGCATGACGGTGCCGAAGGCCGGGTCGCGGAACGCGGTGCGGAAGTTCTCCAGGCCGTACCAGCCGCCCACGACGCCCGATTTGGAGATCTGGCTGAGGGACAGCTTGAACACGATGCCGATCGGAAACACGACGAATATCGACATCAGCAGCAGGCTGGGCAGCAGCCACAGGTAGGGCTCCCACTTGTGCCGGATCGGTATGGTATTCATGGGCACATCTCTCCATTCCTCGGTGTCTATACGCCAAAGGGTTCGGCAAATGCCGAACCCTTTGGGTTCACGGTGTCGATCAGCCGGCGATCTCCTTCTGCAGGTCGTCCAGCAGCGTCTTCACGTCGCCGCCGGTCAGCGCTTCCTGCTCGACCTTGATGACGCCCTGCTTGATGGCATCCCAGTTGTCCAGCGCGGTGGGATAGAACTGGCAGCTGTCCAGCACGTTCAGCCAGGCCTCGAAGGACGGGTCGGACTCGACCAGCGCCGCGACGGAGCTGTTGACGGCGGGCAGGAAGCCCTCCATGGACACCCAGCCGACGTAGTTCTCGGGGGCGTAGAAGAAGCTCAGGAACTTGCCGATGGCCTCGTTGCGGGCCGCCTGATCCGGATACGCGTCGTCCTTGAAGGCCATCACGCGGTCCATGACGCCGGTGGCGCCGGGCTTCGCGCCCTCGTTCACGGGCAGCGCGGCGGTGGCGAAGTTCACGGTGTAGTCCTTGTCCTTCAGGTAGCTGGGCAGCTGGTTCGGGGCGATGACCATCGCCAGCTTGCCCGCGCCGAACATATCCTGCAGGTCATAGCGGGTCTGGGTGGCGGGGTTGGGGTTGGTGTAGCCCTTGTTGACCAGGCCGATGGCATACTCGATGGCCTCGACGTTCTTCTCGCTGTTCAGGGCCACGTTGCCGTCCGCGTCCACGAAGCCGCCGTCGTTGTTCCACACATAGTAGGAGAACGCGGCCTGGCCTTCGTCGGTGGTCATGTCGATGCCCCAGGGATAGACCTCGCCGCCATAGAAGTCCACGATGGCCTGGCAGACGTCTTCCAGCTCCGCCCAGGTGGTGGGGATCTCCACGCCGACCTCATTGAGGATGTCGGTGTTCACGTACAGCGCGCGGGCGGAGGCCAGATCCGGCACGGCCCACACGGTGCCGTCGATCACGGACTGCTCGATGAAGGACGGGAAGAAGTCGGCGAACAGCTCGTCGGGGCAGTAGTCCTTGACGGGCAGCAGCAGACCGTCCGCCGCGTAGTTGGCGAACACGTCGATGTTCAGGATGTCGGGGGCGTTGTTGTTCTGGATGCGGGTGGACACCTCGGTGTACACGTCGTTCCAGGAGACGACCTGCAGGTTCAGCTTGATGCCGGGGTTGGCTTCCTCGAACTTCGCGACGAAGTTCGTGCCGTCCATGCCGTCGCCCAGGAACCAGTTCTCGGTGTTCGGGCCGTACTGGCAGATGATGACGTCCAGCGTGATGCCGTCGCCCTCCGCGAACGCGGCGCAGCAGCCGAGCACCAGCAGCATGGCCAGGACCAGCGCAATCAGTTTCTTCATGACATAAGACCTCCTGTTCTGATTTGGTAACCTCGTAAATTATAGCACAGGAAGCCGAATATGTAAAGAAGGAATTAAAGGGGGCAGGCATTTACCACTTGTCTTTCCTCATCATTCATGTTAGAATACTGTCGAGGGGAGGTGGCGTGCATGGAACCGTTCCCGAGGCTGGAAGACCTCACGCTGATGGACGACTACATGTTCGGCACGGTGATGCAGGACCCGAAGCTGATCAAGCCGCTGATCGAGTTCATACTGGACATACGGATCAAGACCGTCACTTACATCGAGCCCCAGCGGTCGATGAAGAGCGGCCTGAACGCGAAGGGCGTGCGCCTGGACCTGTACGTGGAGGACGAGAACGGCGTCGTGTACAACGTCGAGGTACAGACCACGCGCCGCAGGTCCCTGCCCAAGCGGATGCGCTACTACCAGGCGGCCATCGACATGAACGTGCTGTCGCCGGGAGCGGAGTACGCGAAGCTGCGCCGGTCGTATATCATATTCATCTGCAACCACGACCCCTAC
>JAFYBB010000327.1 GCA_017540445.1 Clostridia bacterium
CTGCGCTGAGGCTGCTGGCGCTGCTGTTCGCGGCATTGCTGCTCACTATGGGCTGCGCCCGTGCCGAGTCGAGCGTAGAGGCGCAGATGGACCGCGCCGGATACGCGCGCCTGGAGGCGCTGGCCCGGGAGTTGAACGTCACCTGGATGGGGGAGGCGGTCGGGCGCGCGCTGTCGGGCGAGATGCTGGTGGACGCGAACGCCGTTCAGGGGGCGCTGCGCCGGGCGGCGCGCGCCGTCAGAAACGGCCTTATGGAGGCGCTGAAGCGGATCGCGGCCCCGGCGCTGGCGACCGCGCTGCTGAGTCTATTGCCCGGCAGGCGGAACGAGGCCATGGCGCTTCTGTGCAGGCTGGCCTGCGCCGCCGCGCTGGCCGCGCCCTGCGCCGAAGCTCTGCGGGCGGCGGGCGACATGCTGTCCCGGTCGACCCGGGTGACGGACGCCCTCGCGCCGGTGCTCGCCGCGGCGATGGCGCTCACCGGCGAAGGCGCGGCGTCGGCCATGCTGACGCCGGCCTCCGCGCTGCTGACGGAGATCTCCCAGGGGTTGCTGCTTGGGCTCGGGCTGCCGCTGTGCGCCGTCGCGGCGGCGGTCAATGCCGCGGGCGGCCTGTCGGAGCACCGCCGCATGGACCGGCTGTTCGCGCTGATCAGGCGCATGGCGGTGTGGGGGATGGGGGCGCTGGTGGGACTGGTCGGCGCACTTTTGATGGCGGAGGGGCGCATCGCCGCCGCCCAGGACGCCGCCTCCGTCCGGGCGGTCGGCTTCACGCTGCGCAGCCTGATACCGTTCGTGGGCTCCGGCATCGCCGATTCCGCCGGGGCGCTGATCCAGAGCGCGGCCATCGCCAGGAGCGCCATCGGGACCGCGGGCATGGCGCTGGCGCTTTCCGCTTGCGCGGGGCCGCTGGTCCGCCTGACCGTGTACATGCTTTCACTGAAGCTGGCGGCGGCGGCCATCGAGCCGGTGGCGGACGCGGGCATCGTGCGCATCACCTGCGGCTACGGCGACGTGGCCGGCATGCTGCTGGCCGTCTGCGCGGCGGGCGCGATGCTGAACGTGCTGCTGTGCGGGCTGTGCCTGGGCGTGTTTTGACAATGTGGACGGGCGAAGGGCGGTGAGGAGATGCTCCCGGAGGCACTGAGGACGCCGGCGCAGGCGCTCTTTTCGATCTGCGTGGCCGCCGCCGCGATGGACGCGCTGATCCCCGGCGAGCGCGCGGCGCACTCCTTTCGCGCCCTATGCGCGCTCTGCTGCGCGCTGTGCGCCGCGCGGTTGGCGCTCAAACTGTTTGTGTAGAGGGCGGCGCGCATGCTGAACGACCTGATGCAGAGGCTGCGCGGCGCGCGGCGCGTCGAGATACTGATCGCACTGGTGCTGGCGGCGATCATGGGCCTGATGCTGATCAACGGGCGCGGCGCCGACCGGGAGGACGGCCGGACCGACCTGGAAGCGCGGCTGGAGCGCATACTCGCCCGCATCGACGGCGTGGGCGGCGTCAGCGCGATGGTCGCCCAGGGCGAGGACGGCGCGGTGACCGGCGTGCTCATCGTCGCCGACCGCGTCGACGACGTGGGCACGTATTTGCGCCTGCAGCGGGCGGTGCTCTCGGTGGTCGACACGCAGGCGGAGCGGGTGGAAATCATCGGCAGGCATGGATGCTTCGGAGGTGGCCAATGAATAAGTGGGCAAAGCGCGCATTTTGCGCGGCGCTGATCGCGCTGGCGCTGGCGGCGGATACCCTGATCACCCTGAAGGTGGTCGGCGCGGGCGCGACCCGGGCCGTCAGCGCGGCGCTGCCGCAGGGCGCGCCGGAGGACCCGCTCATATCGTTCCGGCGGGAGCGGGAGCAGCTGCGCGCCCGGTCGGAGGCCCAGCTGAACGAGGTCATCTATTCCGGCGGCGACGACGCTGCCTGTGCCCAGGCGCGAATGCAGCTGACGGACATGCTCGCGCGCGCGGAGGCGGAGACCACCATCGAGGGCGTGCTCAGGGCCCGGGGCTTTGAGGACGCGGTGGTCACCGTGAGCGCCGGTTCGGCGAACGTGCTCGTGCGGGGCGAGGCGCTGACCCAGCGCCAATCGGCGGTGATACTGGAGCTTGTGTTGCGGGAAACGGGGCTCACCGGGGGCTGCGTAAAAATCATTCCGGTAAAATAACGGAAAGTATTTGCGCATTCGCCTGTTTTCTGCTATAATAGATTCCGTATAAGGAGGTATGCAACATGAGCGAAAAATATCCTTCCGATGTCAAGCTGAACGAGAACCCCAACGGTACGGTCTCCTTTGCCACTGAAGTCGTTGCTACCATCGCGGGTCTCGCGGCCACGGAGGTCGATGGCGTCGCCAGCATGATCTCTCCCGCCGCCGGCCTCGCGGACGTATTTTCCCGCAAAAGCAATCGCAACCTCACGAAGGGCGTTCGCATAGACCTGGAGGACAACAGGGTTTCCGTGGACATCACCATCACGGTGGATTACGGCTCTCCCGTGCCCGATGTGGCCAGAAATATCCAGGAGAATGTGAAGAAGGCCATCGAGACCATGAGCGGCCTGGACGTGAAGAACGTGGACGTGCACGTGACGGGCATCAGCTTTGAGCGCGAGCAGCGCGCCAACGCGGAGCTGGACGAGCAGCACCGCAAGATGCTCGAAAAGAACGCGGAGGCCGAGGCGGACGAGGCGCCCGCCGCCGCGCCCGAAGCGCCCGCGGAGGAAGCCGAGCCTGAGCCCGAGGCGGCGGACGCCGGCGACGAGGTCCCGGAGGAAGAAGACGAGGACTTTGACGACGACCTCGACGATGACCTCGACGATGACCTCGACGATGACCTCGACGACGAACCCGATGCCGAAGCGGAAGCGCCGGAGGAAATGGAGCCCGAGGGCGACGCGGCGGACGAGGACATCGACGCGGCGGACGAGGACATCGACGCGGAAGAAGACGCCGTTGAAGACATCGAAGCCGACGAAGAAGACGATGAGGAAGAAAAAGCCTGATCGCCTTCTCCAGGCGCACCCATGATTCCGCACAGGAGATGAGAATTGCTATGAAACTGAGTGTTGGCAAGAGAATACTGATGTTCCTGCACTGGCTGTTATCGCTGCTGATCGTCGCGGCCTTCGCCGTCTACGTGATCGCGCCGGACTTTCTGATGCGGTACTACAACATGGTCGAGGCGGCCATCGGCCTGCGTTACGTCAAGGTCATCGGCATCGCGCTGCTCGCGATCTACGCGGTGCTGGCGATCATACAGATCTACCTGATCTTCAAGCGCAAAAGGCGCTCGGAGCGGGGCTTCATCACGATGGACTCCAGCGACACCGGCAAGGTGCGCATCGCCATCTCCGCCATCGAGCAGATGGTGCGCCAGTCCGTGACCAACATCGACGGCATCACGGAGATGAAGATCAACATCGACAACCAGGACGACGCGATCGTCATCACCGTCAGGGCCTCCATACTGAACGGCTGCCACGTGCCCACGATCACGATGAACATGCAGCGCGCCATCCGCCAGTTCGTGGAGATGAACTGCGGCGTGGCGGTTCGGTCGGTGTTGATCAACATCCATTCCGTGACCAACGCCGGCGAAGCGCCCAAAAAGCACAGGCTGGGCCGGGACAAGAACAGGATCGATACCGCGGCCCCGACGCTGCCTGAGTTCAACGCGCCCCAGCCGCAGGCCGACTCCCAGCCGCAGAGCGCGCCCCAGCCGAAACCCGCCTGGCACATCGAGCCCGAGGAAGCCGAGGCCCCCAGGGCGGCGGAGGCGCCCTCCGACGAGGAAGCGCCCGCGTCGCAGCCGGAACCGGAGCCGGAGCCCGCGCCCGCCCAGGAGGCGCCCGCGTATGACTTTGACAAGCCCTATGAATCCGAGTTTGCCAAGGACCTGGCGGCCATGAAGGCGGCGGAGGCCGCCGAGGCCGAGACCTGGGAGGACGGCGAGGCGGACCGGGAAGAGGACGCCCTGTAGTTTTAAAAACAGAACGGAGGACAGTTGCGGCGGCGCGTGCGTGCCACCGCAACTGTTGTGATAATTGGCGGATCGCGCCGGGAGCAAAACGCTCCCGCGTCCGCCGGGTTTTAAACGGCGAGAAAGCGGGTATTGAGGTATGGAGAGAACCGTGGCGCGCGCGCAAGCGATGAAACTGATCTACGAATGGGAGATGGGCGGCGACGGCGGCGAGGAGACGCGGCTGAACCTGTTGGAGGTGAAGCCGAACGAGCACGAGGCCGACTACATGAACCGCATGTTCGAGGGCGTGACGGCCAACGTCCAGGCCATCGACGGGCGGATCGCCGGGTACCTGAAGGGCTGGACCATCGACCGGCTGACCCGGGTCGATCTGGCGATACTGCGGCTGGCGGTCTATGAGCTGATGCTGAAGGAGGACCCCCGCGGCGCGGTCATCAACGAGGCCGTGGAACTCGCCAACCAGTATTCCACGGACAAGGCGGGCGGCTTCATCAACGGCGTGCTGGGCAATCTGGCCCGCGACATGGACGATGAGGCGGCTCCCGCCGGCGCTGCGCAATGAACGCCTTTTCCGAAGGCGCTGCGGCGCTCAGCGTGTCGGAGCTGAACGAGTACGCCCGAAGGCTGATGGCCGGCGACCCGCTGCTCAGAAGCGTCGAGGTGACCGGCGAGATCTCCGGCTACAAGCACCACTACAGCGGCCACCGCTATTTTTCACTGAAGGATGAGAGCGCCCGGGTGCAGTGCGTGATGTTCCGCCAGCAGGCGATGGGCCTGGACTTTCAGCCCACAGACGGCATGCGCGTGACGGTGCGGGCCTCGGCCTCCGTGTTTGTCCGGGACGGCAGCTTTCAGCTCTACGTCTCCTCCATGCGGCAGGCGGGGCAGGGCGACCTGTACATCCGCTTTGAAAGGCTCAAGCGCAAGCTGATGGCCGAGGGCCTGTTCGACCCGGCGCGCAAGCGGGAGATCCCCGCGTTCCCGCGGGTCATCGGCGTGGCGACCTCCCAGACCGGCGCGGCCCTGCGCGACATCATCCACGTGGCCCGGCGGCGCGACCCGAACATCGGCATCGTGGTGTCGCCCTGCGCCGTCCAGGGCGCGGGCGCGGCCCGGGAGATCGTGCGGGCCATCGAGCGCCTGAACCGCCAGGGGGAATGCGACGTCATGCTGGTGGGCCGCGGAGGCGGCTCCATAGAGGACCTCTGGGCCTTCAACGAGGAGATCGTGGCCCGGGCCATCGCCGCCTCGCGCATACCGGTGATCAGCTGCGTCGGCCACGAGATCGACTTCACGATCTCCGATTTCGCGGCGGACCTGCGCGCGCCGACGCCCTCCGCGGCGGCGGAGCTGGCCGTGCCCCGGCTGGACGAGATGCGCGCGTCGCTGAGCGGCCTCATACAGCGCCTCTCGGGCGCGCTGGCCTCGGCCCAGCAGATACGACGGCTCCGTCTGGAGCGCGCGATGGCGGCAAGCTGCCTGTCGGCCCCGGCACGCGCACTGATCGAGCCCAGGCGGCTGGCGCTCAGGGGCGTTTGGGAGCGGGCCGGGGCCGCGATGCCGGTGCTCTTGGAGCGCGGCAGGCACCGATTGAACGCCATGGACGCCTCGCTTCGGGCGCTCAACCCCTCGGCGGTGCTGGACAGGGGCTATGCCCTCGTTCTGCAGGAGGGGCGCGTCGTGACCGGCATCGGCGGCGTCGATACGGGCGCGCAAATCGGCGTGCGCCTGTCGGACGGCGAATTGACGGCGAAGGTATTGAGTATTGCGCCAAAGGATGAAGACAAATGAAAGAGAAGATCACCTTTGAAGCGGGCATGCGCGAGCTGGAGGAGCTGACCCAGGCGCTGGAGTCCGGTCAGATGCCCCTGGAGGAATCCTTCAAGGCCTACGAGCGGGCCATCGCCCTGCGGGACAGCCTGAACGCGCTGCTGGACGAGGGCGACAAGCGCATACGGCTGCTGACGGAGTCGGGCGAGAGCGCGCTGCCGGAGGAAGAGGATTCATGAATACGCTGACAATATACGCGGAGAGGGTCAACCGCCGCCTGGAACAGATTCCCGCCGTCATCGACGGGGGCCGCTTTGAGATCGGCGAAATGCCGTGGCTGCTCAGCCAGTCCATGCGCTACAGCTTGTCCGCCGGCGGCAAGCGTCTGCGGCCTTGCATGCTGCTGGCCGCGGTGGACATGCTGGGCGGCGACGCCGAGGACGCGCTGGACTTCGCCTGCGCGGTGGAGATGATCCACACCTATTCGCTGATCCACGACGACCTGCCGGGCATGGACGACGACACGCTGCGCCGCGGGCGGCCGACCAATCACGTGGTGTTCGGCCAGGGCCAGGCCATACTGGCCGGGGACGGGCTGCTGAACAGCGCCTTTGAGACCATGCTGAACCACGCCTGCGCTCATCCGGAGGGCGCGGCGCGCTACCTGTCGGCCATCCGGGAGATCGCCACCGGCGCGGGCGTCGGCGGCATGATCGGCGGCCAGGTGATGGACCTGTACTGCGAGCGCAGCCACGAGGGCGGCGAGCGGGCGCTGGAATACATCCAGTACGGCAAGACCGCCTGCATGTTCATCTATCCGCTTCGCGCGGCGGCCCGGCTGTGCGAAGCCCCCGGTGAAGCGCTGGAGGCGCTCACCGACTACGGCCGCGCGTTCGGATTGCTGTTTCAGGCCACGGACGACCTGCTGGACGTCACCGGCACGCAGCAGGACATGGGCAAGACCCTGGGCAAGGACGCCCAGAGCGGCAAGCTGACCTGCGTATCGGTATACGGCCTGGAGGGGGCGCGCGCCCGCGTGGACGGCCTGCACGCTCAGGCGATCGACGCCCTGGAGCGCTTCGGCCGGCGCGGCGAATTCTTCCGGCGGCTGGTCGACGACATGGTGACCCGCACCAAATAACCACACTTGGAGCATATCGATGATACTCGAGCAAATACACGAGCCCGCGGACCTCAAAAAGCTGAACATCAAACAGCTGAAGCTGCTGGCCCAGGAAATACGCACCGAGATCGTGAACGTGGTCTCGGAGCGCGGCGGGCACCTGTCCTCCAACCTGGGGGCTGTGGAGCTGACCATCGCGATCCACTACGTCTTCGACGCGCCGGCGGACAAGCTGGTCATGGACGTGGGACACCAGTCCTACGCCCACAAGCTCCTCACCGGCCGCTACGACCGGTTCCCAACGCTGCGCCAAAAGGGCGGCATCAGCGGCTTTCCCAACATCGATGAGAGCGAATACGACGCCTTCACGGCGGGGCACGCCTCCACGGCGATCTCCGCCGCCCTGGGCATGGCCCGGACCCGGGACATCATGCACGGCGAGAACAACGTGATCGCACTGCTGGGCGACGGCGCGCTGACGGGCGGCATGTGCTTTGAGGCGCTGAACGACGCCGGGCAGAGCAACACCCGCATCATCGTGGTGCTGAACGACAACGACATGTCCATCGCCCCGAACGTGGGCGCGGTCAACCGCTATCTGACGCGCCTGCGCCAGAGCAAGGGCTATATCGCCGTCAAGCACGGCGTGCGCAGCCGCCTTGAGAAGCTGCCGGTGGTCGGCGCGCGGCTGTATCGGTTCCTGGAGAAGCTGCGGAACCTGGTCCGCTCCATATTCGTCGACGACAAGTTCTTCGAGGCGCTGGGCTTCAAGTACATGGGCCCGGTGGACGGCCACGACCTGAAGCAGCTGATCCGCGTGCTGAAGCGGGCGAAGAACTACGACGAGCCCCAGCTGATCCACGTGGTCACCCACAAGGGCAGGGGCTACCAGCCCGCCGAGGACCACCCGACGCGCTTTCACGGCATCGCGCCGTTCTACATCGAGTCCGGCGACCGGAAGGACGCCTCGGACGTCACCTCCGGCAGCGTGGTCGCCCGGCAGCTGATCGACATGGCGGACAATGACATCCGCGTCTGCGCCGTCACGGCCGCCATGCCCTCCGGCACCGGCATGGACGCGTTCCAGAAGGCGCACCCGGACCGGTTCTTCGACGTGGGCATCGCCGAGGAGCACGCCGTCACGATGGCGGCGGGCATGGCCAGCCAGGGCATGAAGCCCTATGTGGCCATCTACTCCACCTTCCTGCAGCGCGCCTACGACCAGATCATGATGGACGTGTGCCGCAACGCGCTGCCCGTCACGTTCCTGATCGACCGGGCGGGCCTTGTGGGCGAGGACGGGGCGACCCATCAGGGCGTGTTCGACCTGAGCTATCTGCGCAGCATTCCGGGGCTGGTGATCGCCGCGCCCCGGGACGTGCGGGACCTCAAGCAGATGGTGGCCCTCAGCCAGGCGCTGGACGGGCCGATGGCCATACGCTATCCCCGCGCGTGCGGCGACCTGGGCCCGGCCATACAGAGCCAGGGCGCCTTTGGGATCGGGCGCTGGGAGCTTCTCAGCGGCGGTTCGGACGTGATGATATTCGCCGTGGGCCAGATGGTGCAGCCGGCGCTGCAGGCCGCCGTGGAGCTGATGGGCAAGGGCATCTCCGCCGGCGTCGTGGACGCCCGCTTTGTCGCGCCGATGGACACGGACATGCTGATCCGGCAGGCGTCGTCCGTCAGGCTGGTGGTCACCGCCGAGCAGAACGTACTCTCCGGCGGCTTCGGCGAGGGCGTGCTGGATGCGCTGGCCCGCTCGGGCGTCGACAAGCCCGTGCTGACGCTGGGCGTGCCCGACCGCTTCATCGCCCACGCCACCATCGACCAGCAGGTCGAGGAATGCGGCCTGGGCCCGCTGGACATCGCCGCCAGGATCCAGGAGAAGCTGAAGGCGATGGCGGAGGCCCGGACATGAAAAAGCGGCGCGCCGACGAGGCGCTGCTCTTCGATATGAACCTGGAATCCATAGAGCTGGCGCGGGCGCTGATCATGGAGGGCCGGGTCATGGCGGGGGACCGGAAGATACTGCGCGTAAGCGAAACGCTGCGCGACGGCGACGTGCTGCGCGTGAAGGGGGCGCTGGACGCCTATGTGAGCCGCGGCGCGCACAAGCTGAAGAAGGCGCTGCAGATGTTTGACATCGACCTTGCCGGCCGCGTGTGCGTGGACGTGGGCGCGTCCACCGGCGGCTTTACCGACGTGATGCTGCGCGCCGGCGCGCGGCGCGTCTACGCGGTGGACGTGGGCTACAACCTATTGGACTACCGATTGCGCAGTGACGCGCGCGTCGTGAGCATGGAGCGCACCAACGCCCGCTTTCTCTCGCCGGATGTGTTTGACCCCAGACCGTCCTTCGGCGCCACCGACGTGTCGTTCATATCGCTGAAGGCCGTGCTCCCCGCGGCGCTGGGCGTGCTGGAGGGGGAGGATGCCCGCTTTGTGGCCCTCGTCAAGCCGCAATTCGAGGCGCGGCGCGAGGAGGTGGGCGAGAAGGGCGTTGTGCGCGATCGGCGCGTCCACGAGCGCGTGCTGCGCGAGATTACCGATTTCATACCGTCTATCGGTTGGCGCGTGGGCGGTTTGGACTACTCGCCCATACGGGGGCCGGAGGGCAACATCGAGTTTTTGATGCTGCTGGACCGGGGCCCCGTGTCGACGAAAAATGAGGCCAATTGTGCGATAGATGTTACAATTGGCCGCGCGTATGACAATTTTTTTAAATCGTCGAAAGGGGGCTTGTAACGCAGGCCCTCTTTGGTATATTGTATAGATGAGGAGTGGTTGCGGTGTCCGTTCGCTGCGTGGGTATTTGCTGGAATTCGTCCAAGCCTTCGGGCCTGGACGTTGCCGAAAAGCTGATCGGCCTGTTGCGGCGAAGGCATGTGGAATTCTGTCTGGACGCGGATCTGAACGCCGCGTTGCGTTTTTCCGACGGCCTTGTGGACCAGTTTCACCGCTGCCAGCTGTTGATCGTCCTCGGGGGCGATGGCACGATCCTCTCCGGCCTTGACCGCGCGATTCCAAACGACATACCGATCCTGGGCGTCAACCTGGGCCGCCTCGGCTTTCTGACCGGGATCGAGACCGATGAACTGGACGAGCGGACGATCGACAGGCTGCTGGCCGGGGATTATGACATCGACGCACGCACGACCATGATGATCGCGGGCAGGGACCGCCTTGAGTTCTTCGCCCTCAACGAGATCATCGTCACCCGCGCGACCCCGTCGGTACGGATTCTCTCTCTTGAATACGAAGCGAACGGCACACTGGTTGACTGCATTTCCGGCGATGGGCTGATCGTCGCTACGGCGACGGGCTCTACCGCCTATTCATTGTCGGCCGGCGGACCGGTGATACTGCCGGGCCTCGACTGCTTTGTGCTCACGCCGATCTGCCCGCACACGCTGAACGCCCGTCCGGTGGTGGTGTCCGCCGACGAGCACATCACCGTGCGCGTGCTCGACGGGCGCGACGGCGTACAGGCAGTCCTCGACGGCCGCAGGGTGATCCCTCTGACGGGCGAAAGGCCCGAGATCACCATATGTCGTTCGGACAGGCCGGCGCGGTTTGTGCGCCTTCATGAGAAGAATTACTACGGGCTGTTGCGCAGCAAGCTGTCCGAATGGACCCACTGATCAATCCGTATGAATCCCCACAATCCTACGACTGGGAGGCTTCAGGGCAATGAAGAGCGCGCGCCATAATCTGATATTGGAAATCATAGAGAACAAGGACATAGAGACCCAGGAGGAGCTTGCGGAGGAACTGTTGAACAGGGGCGTAAAGGTGACGCAGGCCACCGTTTCCCGTGACATCAAGGAGTTGAGGCTTCTGAAGGTGCTGTCCGAGCACGGCGGGTACAAGTATGCTACCGTGGAACGGGCCGAGAAGGGCATGAACGACCGCTTTGCGCGCATACTGACCGATTCCATCGTCAGCGTGGAGTCGGTGAACAACCTGATCGTGGTCAATACGCTGACCGCCAGCGCCAACGCCGCGGGGGAGGCCATCGACTCCATGAAGTTCAGCGAGGTCATGGGCACCATCGCCGGCGACAACACGCTGCTGATCATCACGCGCTCCAACGAAGCCGCCGAAGCCCTGATGGTGAAGTTCAACAACATGCTGGGCGACTGATCGGAGCGGCCTATGCTTTTGGAACTGACAATTAAAAACATCGCGCTCATTGAATCGCTGCGCATGGAATTCGCGCAGGGATTCAATGTGCTTACAGGCGAGACGGGCGCGGGCAAATCCATCGTCGTGGACAGCATCAACCTGGCCCTGGGCGGCCGGGCGGACCGGGATATGATCCGCACCGGCACCGAGCGGGGCATGGTGCAGGCGCTGTTCGACGTCTCCGGCAATCCCCGGGCGCTCGAAATGCTGCGGGAGATGGACGTCGAGGCGGAGGACGGCGTGATCGCCATTCGCCGGGAGCTCAGCCGAAGCGGCAGAAACATCTGCCGCGTGTCGGACGTGGTGGTGCCGCTGAACACCCTGAAGCGGCTGACGGCCATGCTGATGGACGTGCACGGCCAGCACGAGCACCAGGCGCTGATGAATCCCGCCTGCCATCTGGATTTTCTGGACGACTTCGGCGGCGAGGCCCACGCGCAGGCGCGGCATGAGGTTGCGCAGTTGCACGCGGCCCGCGGGCAAATCGCTTCCCAGCTGAAGCGGCTGATGAACGACGCCGCGGAGAAGGAGCGCCTCTGGGACGTGCTGACCTTCCAGACGCAGGAGATCGGCGCGGCCAGGCTGAAGGCGGGCGAGGAAGAGAAGATCGAAAAGAAGCTGGCGATGCTGGAGCACGCCGAGAAGATACGCCAGGGCGTGGAGACCGCCTATACCCTGGTCTACCAGGGGGACGGACGCGCGCCCAGCGCCCAGGAGGCGCTGCTGCGCTCGGCGGAGGCCATGGACGGCATCGCCGGGCTCGACGAGCGCTACGGGGCCCTCGCGGCCCGCCTGCGGGAGCTGTACTACGGCGCCCAGGACGTGGGCTACGAGCTGCAGGCCCTGGTGGACGACATGGACTTCGATCCGCAGCAGATCGACAAGCTGGCCGGCAGGCTCGATCTGATCAAGCGGCTGGAGCGCAAGTACGGCGCCACCGTGGAGGAAGTGATCGAATTCGGCGCGAAGGCCGCCCAGCGGCTCGACGCGCTGAAGCGCGGCGATGAGTCGATCGACGAATACAAGAAGCGCTATCGGGAGGCGGACGCCCGGCTGCGCGCAGCCTGCGAAAGGCTGACTGCCCTGCGCCGCGACAGCGCCCGAAGGCTGGCGGAGCGGATCTGCGATCAGCTGAAGGACCTGGGCATGGGCAAGACCCGATTCGAGGTCCGCGTGGAGCCGGAGCCCAAGCCCACCGCAAGCGGCATGGACCGGGTGGAGTTCATGATCTCCCCGAACCCCGGCGAGCCCCTTCGCCCGCTGGCGAGCATCGCCTCCGGCGGCGAGATCTCCCGGGTCATGCTGGCGATGAAGGCCATCGCCGTGGACCAGGAGGGCGTGGACGCCATGATCTTCGACGAGATCGACACCGGCGTCTCCGGCCGCATGGCCCAGGTGGTGGGCGAAAAGATGTGCCTGATCGCCAGGAACCGGCAGGTGCTCAGCGTCACCCACCTGCCGCAGATCGCCGCGCTGGGCGACGCCCACTTCCTGGTGGAAAAGGTGGCGGGGGAGTCGCGCACCGACACCTACGTGCGCCTGCTGGACGACGAGGGCCGCGTGAGGGAGCTCTCCCGGCTGGTGGGCGGCGCCAACGACAGCGAGAGCAGCCTCTCCCACGCGGCCCACATGCTGAAGGAGGCCGCCCGGCGAAAGCGCGAGCTTCGGTGATACGCTCTGTCAGGGCCTGGTTTCGATCAGGCCCGAATTGATGTAGTGGGCGAGTATGTCCACGATGCGGGCGTTCTTGCCGCCCCGGGCGACGATCAGGTCCGCGTATTCCACGTAGTTGCGGATGTGCTTCTCGTACATCGGCTTGACCGTCTCCAGGTACTGCTTGTAAACGCTCTCTATGGTGCGCCCGCGGTCGCGCAAATCGCGCTTCACGCGGCGCAGCAGGCATACGTCCGGGTCCACCTGTATGTAGATCTTGAAATCCAGCAGGTCCCGCACCTGCGGGTCGTAGAACACGTGGATGCCCTCCAGCAGCACCACGTCCGCGGGCTCGATCAGCCCGCCGGGATCGCAGCGGCGATGCTGGGTGTAGTCGTACTCCTTCGAGGTGATGCTCTCGCCGCGCCGAAGCTTCATCAGGTCCTCCCGCAGCACGTCGTGCTCGAAGATCTCCGGCTCGTCGTAGTTGATGTTGGATCGCTCCTCAAAGGTCATGTCCGGGTGATCCTTGTAGTAGGAATCCTGCTTGATGTAGACGCAGGGCTTCTCGATTCTCGAAGCCAGCGCCTTCGCCAGCGTGGATTTTCCGCTGCCGCTGGCGCCGCATATACCGATGATCAGCATGGCGCAATCCCTCCCGGTTCGTATGGGTCTGACTGTATTTTATCATATCTGAAGCCACATTACAATCCATAAACGAAAAGTATGGCGCGCCCGGGCCGTGGGCGCGCCAAAAATATGGCTGATCACGTTTTCTTGGGGGATTCCCCTCTCAGGCGCTTCGCGCCAGCTCATCCCACGGGCCTGCCTCGGCCCCAGCGACGGGGGCCTGCCGGCCCGTTCTCGCTGAAAAATGTCCACTGGACATTTTTCCGGGCGCTCGAACCACTGAAAACAGC
>JAFYBB010000328.1 GCA_017540445.1 Clostridia bacterium
GGACACGTCGATGATGCCCACGCCGCGGATCTCCATGAAGTGGCGCACCAGCTCCGGCGCCTCGCCGATCAGCCGGTTGTCCTCCACGCGGCGGATGTCCACCACGTCGTCCGCCACCAGCTGGTGGCCGCGCTTGATCAGTTCCAGCGCCGCCTCGCTCTTGCCCACGCCGCTGTTGCCTGTGATCATCAGGCCCGCGCCGAACACGTTCACCAGCACGCCGTGGCGCGTCTCCCGGGGGGCCAGCCGGTCCCGCAGGAAGGCGATCAGCTCCAGCTCGAACTGGGTGGTCTCCTTCTTGGTGGAGTAGATGGGCACCTTCCGCGCCATCGCCAGCACCAGCATCTCGTCGAAGCAGGGGTAGCCGCGGCAGATGATGATGCAGGGCAGCGGGTAGTTGAAGTACTTCCCCAGCCGCTCGCGGCGGGTCAGCTCGTCCAGCTGGGACAGATAGGTCATCTCCACCTTGCCCAGCAGCTGGGGCCGCTCGTAGGGGAAGAAGTCCCAGTAATTGGCGAACTGCATGCCCGGGCGGTTGGTGTTGCTGACCTCGATGTTCAGCTCCTTGCTGTCGGTGGCCAGCACCCGGGTCAGGCCGAGGCTCTTGACAAAATCGGCTTCGGATATCATGAACGCGATACCTCCTGAGGGGTCTTGGGCAGCGGGCCGATCAGGCCCTGCCGCAGGTACTGTTCGACGACCTGGGCCACGCCGTCTTCGGTGTTGGGCGGGGCGATGTGCCTGGCGCGGGTCCGGGCCGGCTCGCAGCCGTTGGCCATCGCGAAGCCCGCGCCGGCAAAGGTCAGCATCGGCACGTCGTTCTCGCCGTCGCCGAAGGCCATCACCTCGCCGGGGGCGACGCCCAGCCCTTCGGCCAGCGCGGCCAGCGCGTGCCCCTTGTTCACGCCTTCGGGCATGATCTCCAGGTAGTGGGGCTTGGACTTCATGCAGCACACGCCGCTGGGGAACGCTTTTGTCAGCGCCGCCTGCGCCGCCGTCGCGCCCTCGGGCGTGTCGATCAGCAGCAGCTTCTGCGGGTCGCAGGGGTGTTCCTCCAGCCAGCGGGACAGGGGCATGTGCACCGGCGTCACCGGTACCCGGATCTGCTTGGCGTAGACCTCGGTCTGCGGCAGCGGTGTGTCGCAGAAGTAGCCCATGCCCGGGTACAGCTGCACGTACAGGCCCATGGCCTCGATCATGCGCAGCATGCCCAGCGCCGTCTCGAAGGGGATGCGCCGGGCGTACAGCGTCTCGCCCGAGCGGTGGTCGTACACCATGGCCCCGTTGTAAATCACCATCGGGGCGTTCACGCCGATTTCCCGGGCGAAGGGCAGCGTGGCCTCCAGCATCCTGCCGCTGACGATCGCGACGCCGCAGCCCGCGGCCATCGCCGCTTCCAGCGCCGCCCGCGCGCGCGCCGTCAGCGCGCTGCCGGCGTCGAGCAGCGTGTCGTCCAGGTCCGTGGCAATCAGGCGAATCATGGGAACGTCGTCTCCCTGCTGATCGGATTTCACACTCCCCCCTATTTTAACCCATTTTGGCCTCCGTTGCAACCGCAATTTCCACAATGCTTGCATCCGGGGAACAATGGTGGTAGAATGCACAGGGGGAGGTGCGAGGCCGATGATCGACACCGTGCGCGCGGGGCGGTTTGTCATCGACGTGCTGTACGAGGACAACCACCTGCTGGTGGTGGTGAAGCCACCCAACCTGCCGGCGCAGGCGGACCGCTCGGGGGACGACGACCTGCTGAGCATACTGAAGCGCTACATTGGCAATAAATATCAGAAGCCGGGGAACGTGTACCTGGGGCTGGTGCACCGGCTGGACCGGCCCGTGGGCGGGGTGATGGTGTTCGCCCGCACGTCCAAGGCGGCGGCGCGGCTGTCGGCGGCCTTCGCGGAGCACGCCCAGGACCGGCGCTACCTGGCGGTGCTGCGGGGCAGCCTGCCCGGCGAGTTGGCGCTGGAGGACGACCTGCTGAAGGACCCGGCCACCGGCACGGTGCGGGCGGTGCCGGCGGGCACGCCCGGCGCGAAGCGCGCCCGGCTCGTCTCCCGGCCGCTGGCCCGGCGGGAGGGCCTGACGCTGGCCGAGGTACGGCTGTTTACGGGCCGGGCCCACCAGATCCGGGTGCAGCACGCCCACGCGGGCCTTCCGCTGTGGGGCGACGCCCGCTACGGCCAGGGCCGGCCCGGCCAGCAGATCGCCCTGTGGGCGGTGAGCCTGGCGCTGGAGCACCCCACGCGGCACGAGGTGATGCGCTTTGCATGCCCGCCGCCCCGGATGGAGCCCTGGACCGGCTTTTGGCCCCAGATCGAAGCCTGTTTCAAGGAGAACGACGCGTGAAAAAGAAAAAGGGCGGGCGCTGGTCCGTCATATTCCTGTGCTGCACGCTGGCTGTGCCCACCGTGGCGGCGATGCTGGGGGCCTACGCGGGCACGCCCACGGTAGAGCAGCTGGCGCCCGCGCTGGCCACCGGCGCGCTGCTGGGCCTGGCGCACATACTGCTCAGGCCGGCGCTGCGGCTGATCACCGCGCCGCTGGGCTGCATGACGCTGGGCCTGTTCGGCATGGTGATCGACGTGGGGCTGCTGTACGGCTGCGACGCGCTGGTGGAGGGCTTTGAGCTGCCCGGGCTGCTGTGCGCGGTGCTGACCGCGGTGGTGATCAACGCGGTGTGCGCGGTGGCGGCGGGCCGCCGGTAGCGGCGGGGGCGTCCATTCTTTTGTAATGAAATTGTAACAAACAGACCGGTTTTCGCCCGGTCGCGCCGCCGTTCCATGCCCGGTGTGTGACGGTTCCGTCGCTGAAATGTGACGGAATTTGGAAATATCGGGCCATGAAAAGTCACAATCGGGCCCGAATTGAGAAGCGAATTTGACCGTGACCGACCGAAGTCTGTGGAAAATTTTTATGCATGGCGGCTGAATATGTGGATAACCGCCCAAAAAGCCGTCCAAACGGGGGTTTTACCCCCAAATCCTGTGGATAACTGTGTGGAAAATGTGGATTTCTCGATGGATCATGCAATGGTTATACATTGACATATAAGAACGGAGGATGAAATATGAACGCGAGAGAACTGGCCGGAACCATCGATCACACCCTGTTGAAGCCGGACGCCACCGCGGCGCAGATCCTGAAGCTGTGCGACGAGGCGAAGGCGTATCACTTCGCCAGCGTGTGCGTGAACCCCAGCCGCATCGCCCTGGCGGCGAAGGCGTTGGAGGGCAGCGGCGTGACGCCCTGCTGCGTGGTGGGCTTCCCCTTCGGCGCGATCCCCAGCGAGAGCAAGGCCGCCGAGACCGCCGTGGCGGTGAAGAACGGCGCCCGCGAGGTGGACATGGTCATCGACATCGGCGCCGCGAAGGACGGCGACTGGGACTACGTGCAGCGGGACATCGCGGCGGTGAAGGCGGCCTGCGGCGACGCGGCGAAGCTGAAGGTGATCATCGAGGCGTGCCTCTTGACCGACGAGGAGAAGGTGAAGGCGTGCCTGGCGGCCAAGGCCGCGAAGGCGGACTTCGTCAAGACCTCCACCGGCTACTCCAAGTCCGGGGCCACCGTGCAGGACGTGGCGCTGATGCGCAGGACCGTGGGCCCCGATATGGGCGTAAAGGCCGCGGGCGGCATCCACACCCGGGATGAGGCGCTGGCGATGATCGAGGCCGGCGCGAACCGGATCGGCGCCAGCAGCGGCATCGCGATTGTCAGCGAATGATTGCCTGCATAAAAGCGGCGCGACCGAAAGGCCGCGCCGCTTTTATGCGCGCGTTTATATGTCGTACTTCTTTAAAAGCAGGTCCAGCGCCTCCCGCAGCAGTATGGCCTCGCCGACGCCCTCGCGCTTGGCCAGCTTGGCCAGGCGCTGCAGCTGGTCCTGGGTGTAGTGGCTGGTCTTGGGCACCATCTTCTCCTCCTTGGCCATGGCCACCCGGTCGCGCCCGCCGACCTTCGCCCGGTACAGCGCGCCGTCGGCCTTGCGGATCAGTTCCGCGCAGCGGGAGGCGTCCTCAAAGGCCGTGGCCATGCCGATGGTCATGGTCTGCCGCACGCCGTCGGGCGTGGTGACCCGGTAGTTGTTCTTCAGGTCGTTCAGCAGCAGGAAGATCTCCTCCCGCTCCAGCGTGCCCCGGAAGATGATGCCGAACTCGTCGCCGCCGATGCGGTAGACCGCCGCGTCCTCCGGCAGGCTCGCCGCGATGTAGCGGCCCGCCTCGATCAGCACCCGGTCGCCCTCGTCCGGGCCGAAGTCCTTGTTGATGTGGTCGAACTCGTCGCAGTCGATCAGCGCGATGGCCACCACCTCGCCGTTCTGCTCGGCGTCGCCGCTGAGTATGTCGTTCAGATCCCGGTCGAATTGGTCGCCCACGGGGAACTTCAGCGCGTCGTTCACCGCCGTCAGGTTGCGTTCCTTGTGCCGCCGGCCCAGCGCCTTGTGCTCCTCCACGGTGATGGGGCGGAAGGACGGTTCGTCCATGGTGTTCTTCATGAAACACATCTCCTTTCAGCAATAGACATAAACTAATATGTGCTAATATTATTTGCAAAATAATATTAGCACATATTAGATCGCCTGTCAACCCCCAATCGATAATGCAAGAACATGCATTTTTTGGTATGTTTATGCATAATTTGCGCATATTAGGTTAAATAACATGCATATCTATTGCGCTTTTCCGCATATGGA
>JAFYBB010000329.1 GCA_017540445.1 Clostridia bacterium
CAGTTTTGGGTAAATATCCTCCTCAGCCCTCGCCGCCTGCCGCGGCGCTGCCGCCGGACGCGTTCAGTATGTCGCCCAGATCCATGATGCCCATAGCGTCGCTGCCGACCACGGCAGGCAGCTTGCCGTCCCAGTTCTCGGCGATGGTGTTGCGAATGGTGAAATCGGTCAGGTTTTCGTTGATGGACTGCAGCCTGAACGCCTCGGCCTCGGCGGCCAGCTTCACGGCGTTGGCGTTGGCCTCGGCCTCGATGCGCACCTTCTCGGCGTCGGCCTCCGCCTTCTTGATGGCCACCTGCTTCTCGCGCTCGGCCTGGGCGATGGCGGTCTCGTTCTCGGTGGCGGCCTTCTTCTTCACCTGCTCGGCCACCTGCTTGGCCTCGACGGCGTTGATGAAGTCCTCGGAGAAGTCGAAGTCCAGTATGTTGAAGTCGGTGACGGTGATGCCCATGTCGGTCAGCTTCGCGTCCAGCTCGTCGCGCATCATGTCCGAGGACTCGGCGCGCTTGGAGATCAGCTCCTCGGCGGTGTACTGGGCGGATACGCTCTTGAGCACCTCGTGGGTCGCCGGGATGATGATGTTCTGCTCATAGCCGGTGCCGTGGGTCTTGTACACCGAGAAGGACATCTCGGGGCGCAGCCGGTAGTTCACCGCCAGCTTGGCGGAAACGGTCTGTATGTCCTTTGAGAATGCCTCGGTGTTCAGCTCCAGCTTCTGGACCCGGTTGTCCAGCGACACGATCTCCTGGATGAACGGGAGGTGGAAGTGCAGGCCCTCAGACAGCGTCGAACCGTCCTGGACCCGGCCGAAGGTGACCATGATGCCGGTGGAGCCCACGGGCACCCGGGTGAAGCTGTTGGCCAGCAGCGCCAGCAGCGCGACGATGACGATGGCGACGATCGCGCCGTGCTTTGCGATGTTCTTCATTTGTACGACCTCCTGTCTGTGGCGGTTCAGTGGATCTCGGGAAACTCGCCGCTGCGTAAAAGCGCTTGCGCGTCCGGCGGCGATGGTTGTATTATAGCACGACCCGGGGAAAAGGGAAGGGGAAGGCCCCACAATGTCCCCGGCGCGTTCCAAGTTGTCGCCAGCGCGTGCCGTATTGACAACGAACGGCTCCGGATTGCCTCCGGAGCCGCGCGGGGGAACGGCGGTTATTCAAAGTCCACGGCGGTGACCGGGGTGATGACCTTGCCGTCCAGTACGTTGAAGCTGATGTCGCCGCTGAAGGGATAGTACTTGTACGCGACGTTCTTCTCACCGCCGGGCAAGTAGCTGATCACCAGGGACAGCGAGTAGATGCCCTCCTGATACTGGCTGACGTCCAGGTAGATCTCGAAGTCGCTGGAGGTGGCGTTCTGGCACGAGGCGTCGGTGTGGGGCAGCCCGGAGACGCCCGCCTGCAGGGTCAGCGGATAGGCGATCTTCTGGCCGGAGGCCACCTGGGTCACCACCAGCCAGCTCCTGGCCTGCGCGCCGTCGAAGGAGCCTTCGTTGACGTAGCCGTAGCCGGCCAGATACATCAGCCGGTTGTCGTCCGCGGGGGAGACCTCGCACTTGGTGATGCCGATCATGCCGTTCTCGGAGGCCAGCGCCGGCAGCGTGGGCACCTTCGTGATCGGCGCGGCGACCTTGTCCGCCGGGAACGCGGTGGGCTCGGGCGTGGGCTCGGGCGTCGGTTCGGGCGTGGGCTCGGGCGTCGGTTCGGGCGTGGGCTCGGGCGTGGGTTCCTCGGTGACTTCCACGGTCAGGTCCACCTCGTCCTCGGGCGGCGCGATGGGCTCGCCTTCGCCGTCGCTCTCGGGGAGCCCTTCCTCCGGATTATCGGCAAAGGGCTCGGCTTCCGTGCCCTCGACGTAGGGCCGCACGGTGGTGTCCGGATCCAGCTGGTCGGAATAGTCCAGCTTGGCCAGCGCGAACCATATGACGGTCAGTATGATCAGCAGTATGATCAGACCAATGATGAAGTACAGCACTGCAAGGCCCTTGGCCTCGCGCTTGCGACCCTTCTTAAGCATGCTCAGTCCCTCCACATTCTCATGTAAACCGTATGGCAGACTCCATAGCTACCGTATATCATAAGACAATTACGCCGAAGCTGTCAATCCATATCGAATAAATTTTGAAATAAAGTTACAAAATGGGGCCCGCGGGCTGGTGCGTTCGTCAACGGTGGCGCTCCCGGTATTCGTTGGGCGTCATGCCGGCGTACTTCTTGAACACCCGGGAGAAGTGGCCGTGGGAGGAAAAACCCAGGTACGCGCTGATGGATGAGAGCGGCTTGTCGGAGTAACGGAGCAGCCGCCGGGCCTCCTCCGTCTTCTCGCTGAGTATGAAGTCCGTCAGCGTCTGGCCGGTCTCCCGCTTGAACCGGGCGGACAGGTAGGGGCGGCTCAGGTAGAAGGCCGCCGCCATGTCCGCCACGCTGACGGGCTCTGAGAGGTGATGGCGCATGTAGTTTGCCGCGTCCAGCGCCAGCTTGGTGGCGTGCCTGCCGCGGCGGAGCTTTTCCACCTGCTCGGTGAACTCCAGCAGCATGTGGTATTGCAGGTATACAGGCCACTTTTGAATTGCTCTTCACCGTGCCGAATGCCGGCGACACGGTGAAGGTCATCTGGGTCATGCTGTCCTACAACCTGTTCTATTCCTTCGCCTATACCATATTCAACATGAGCCACGGCCTGATGGTGCCCCTTTCTACCCGCGACAGCACCGCCCGGGGCGGCCTGTCCGTGTTCAACCAGATCGCCACCATCATGATGAGCGGCATACTGGTGGCGCTCATATTCCCGATGCTCATCATGCCGGCCATCGGCGCGGACAAGTCCAAATGGATACTGCCTGGATCATCTGGAGTGGAAGACCAACGACCGGATGGACGGCACGGCCATGTCCATCTACAACATCATCGCGGTGGCCATGGTGGGCATCATGACGGGCGTGTTCAACTGGCTGCTGGCCAGGGCCGGCTATCTGGCCCCCATCACGGCGGGCAGCGTCTCGGAAGCCGCCTCCGTGCTCCGGGCCAACGGCTGGACGGCGCAGGTGGCGCTGGAGAGTCTGAAGCCCGCCGCGGACGGCGTCATGACCGTCGCCATGAAGCAGCCCGCCGGCGTCAGCTGGGCCATCTCCTTCGCCTTTGTGGGGCTTGAGGTGTTTACCAGCCGAGGAATCCACCGCCTACACCGCCTGGGTGCTGGGCATCATGGCGGAGATCTGCGAGCTGCTGGGCAAAAAGGAGCCGGTCGCCGAGCTGCGGGAATACTCCGAAGGCGCGAAGCGGGCCTATCAGGAGCTGGTGACCAGGCCCCGCTTCACGCTGGACACCGACCGCCAGGCCAAGCTGGTGCGGCCCCTGTACATGAACCTTTTGAATGAGGAGCAGACCGCCTTCGCGAAAGAGCGGCTGATCCGGGCGCTGGACAACTACCGCTGGCGGCTGGGCACCGGCTTTCTGTCCACGCCGCTGATCCTCTACGTGCTCTCGGACATGGACATCGAATACGCCTACCGGCTGCTTGAAAACGAGGAGATCCCCGTGGAGTGCGGCTGGGAAAAGCGGGACGGCAAGACCGCGTTCACCGTCGCCGTGCCCGCCAACTGCGAGGCACTGGTAAGGCTGCCGGACGGCAGCGAGCGCATCCAGAAAACGGGGATTGTGACCTATTCGATTTGACAGACGGAACAAGGTGAATAGTACCCCAAGGGACTTGATTTATGATGTATAATGGATATGAGAATTCAAACGGAGGTTGAAAACGCATGAGTTACGAGGAAGCAAGGAAACGCTACGCGGCCCTGGGCGTCGATACCGACGCGGCCATCGAGAAGCTGAAGAAGGCGCCCGTCAGCCTGCACTGCTGGCAGGGCGACGACGTGCGCGGCTTTGACACCGATCCCGCCAAGCCCCTCACCGGCGGCATACAGACCACCGGCAACTATCCCGGCCGCGCCCGCAACCCCGAGGAGCTGATGGCGGACATCGACATGGTGCTGTCGCTGATCCCCGGCACGCCGAAGATGAACCTCCACGCCAGCTACGCCATCTTCGAGGACGGCGAATGGGCGGATCGGGACAAATTGGAACCCCGGCACTTTAAAAGGTGGGTGGACTTCTGCAGGGCCCGCGGCCTGGGCTGTGACTTCAACCCCACCTTCTTCTCCCATCCCAGGTGCGACCCGTTGACCCTGTCTTCACCCAATGAAGAGACCCGGAAATTCTGGATCGACCACGGCAGGGCCTGCATCCGCATTTCCAATTACCTGGCAGAGGAGCTGGGTCAGCCCTGCGTGATGAACATCTGGACCGGCGACGGCTTCAAGGACATCCCCGCCGACCGCATGGGCCCCCGGGTGCGCTACCGGGAGAGCATCGACGCGATCCTCTCCGAGCCCTACGACTTCAAGAAGGTCAAGCCCTGCATCGAGAGCAAGGTGTTTGGCATCGGGGTGGAGGCCTACACCGTGGGCAGCGCGGAGTTCGCCCTTTCCTACGCCGCCATGAACAGGGACAGGTGCATCCCCCTCATGGACAACGGCCACTACCATCCCACCGAGGTCGTCAGCGACAAGATCCCCGCGCTGCTGGCCTTCTTCCCGGAGATCGCCCTGCACATCACGCGCCCCATCCGCTGGGACAGCGACCATGTGGTGCTCTTTGACGACGAGACGCGGGAGATCGCCCGGGAGATCGTGCGCTGCGGCGGCCTGGACGGGCGCGTGAACATCGCCCTGGACTACTTCGACGCCAGCATCAACCGCGTTTGCGCCTGGGTCACCGGCTACCGCAACGTGCAGAAGGCCCTGCTGTATGCGCTGCTCCAGCCCAACGAGGCGCTCAGAGCCATGCAGGACGGCGGCCGGTTCACAAAACTGATGGTCGTGCAGGAGGAACTCAAGACCCTGCCCTTCGGGGAGGTCTGGGACGAATACTGCCGCCGCTGCGATAAACCCGCGGACGGAGCCTGGTACCCGCAGATCGAACAATACGAAGAGAAGGTGCTGGCGAACCGCGCATGAAAATCATTCCGAAGCACCCTTTCAGCTATTGAACTGACGCGCGCGGTGTGGTATAATTTTACAAGTACAACAGTATCCTGACGTGGCGCGGCAAAGCCACGTCAGGTTTTGCCGCACCGTGAGGCGTGCAGGGAATACAGAAACCGGTTTCGCCATCGGCATGATTCGTGGAAAGGGGGCAAGACGCGTATGACCTATTCGAGCGCGGGTATTCTTGCCCTGATCATCCACCTGGTGATCAACCACGATGTGCTGAAGCGGCCCACCGGCAAGGACATCATCCCGGCCCACAGGAGCTACCGCGCCCTGCTGATCGCCGTCACGGTATACTATATCACAGACAGCCTCTGGGGATTATTGTATGAGCGCCAACTGACCGGCCTGGTCTACGCCGACACCGTGCTCTACTTCATCGCCATGGCGTTTACGATACTGCTGTGGACGCGCTTTGTGATCGACTATCTGAAGGAGTATACCCGCTTCGGCAAGATACTGTCCGTGACGGGTCGGGTGATATTCGCGTTCCAGATGGTCGTGGTGGCCGTCAACTTCTTCCTGCCGCTGCTGTTTGTGATCGACGGCGCCGGGGTCTACCACGCCAAGTCCGCGCGATACGTCAACCTGGCCACTCAGATCGCCATGTTCACGATGACGGCGATCTACGTGTTTGTGTTCGCGGCCAGGAGCAAGGGCACGATGAAGCTGAGGCACCGCACGATCGGCCTTTTCAGCGCCGCGATGGCCGGCTTTGTCACCGGCCAGGCCTTCTACCCGCTGCTGCCGCTGTACGCGATCGGCTGCCTGCTCGGCGGCTGCCTGCTGCACAGCTTTGTGCTGGAGAATGAAAGGGAGGAGTATCGGGGCGACCTGGAGGTGCGCCTGAAGGAGAGCATCGAGAAGGGAAACTACTACGACCTTCTGACCGGCCTTCCCAGCATGACCCGCTTCTTCGAGCTCGCGGACGCCGAGAAATACGCGGCGCTGCAAAAGGGCGGCGAGTCCGCGCTGCTGTACATGGATTTCAGCGGCATGAAGTTCTACAACCGCAAGTACGGCTTTGCTGAGGGCGACAAGCTGCTGCAGGCGTTTTCCCAGATCCTGATCCGCAACTACGGCAACGACCACTGCTGCCGCATCGGCGGCGACCACTTCGCCGTCATCACCGTGACGAACGGCCTGGAGGAGCGGCTGCACCACATCTTCTTGGAGGCCCAGGACATCAACGGCGGCAAATCGCTGCCGGTGCACGTGGGCATCTATTCCGGCCAGGAAGGCCACGTCCACGCCAGCATCGCCTGCGACATGGCCAAGCTGGCGTGCGGCGAGCTGAACGGGGCCTATGCCTCCTGCTTCAACTATTTCAGCCATCGGCTGAGTGAAGACGCGGAGCGCAAGCAGTACATCATCGAGAACATCGACCGGGCGATCTCCGAGCAGTGGATCCAGGTCTACTATCAGCCCATCGTGCGCGCGACCAACCGGAATACCTGCGAGGAGGAGGCGCTGTCCCGCTGGATCGACCCGGACAAGGGCTTCCTCTCCCCGGCGGAATTCATACCGGCGCTGGAGGCCTCCGGGCTGATCTACAAGCTGGACCTCTATGTGCTCCAGCAGGCGCTGGAGAAGCTGCAATGCCTGAAAAAAGCGGGGCTGCCCGTCGTTCCCCAGTCGATCAACCTGTCCCGGTCGGACTTTGACACCTGCGACATCGTGGAGGAGATCCGCGGCCAGGTGGACCGTGCCGGCATCCCCCGCGACCGGATCACCGTGGAGATCACCGAGAGCATCATCGGCAGCGACTTCGACTTCATCAAGCGGCAGGTGCTGCGCTTCCGGGAGCTGGGCTTTAAGGTCTGGATCGACGACTTCGGGAGCGGCTATTCGTCGCTGGACGTGCTCCAGTCGCTGAAATTTGACCTGATCAAGTTCGACATGGGCTTTATGCGCAAGCTGAACGAGGGCGAAAACGCCCGGACCATACTGAAGGAGCTCATGCAGATGGCCACGTCCCTCGGCGTGGACACGGTCTGCGAGGGTGTGGAGACCGAGGAACAGGTCCGGTTCCTGGAGGAGATCGGCTGCTCCAAGCTGCAGGGCTACTACTTCAGCAAGCCCGTGCCCTTTGACGAACACGCCCTCAGCGGCGGCGCCGGCCCGAAGCTCGGATATGAGAACCCGGAGGAATCCGCCTACTACGACGCCATCGGCAAGGTGAACCTGTACGACCTGTCGAGCATCGTGAACGAGGACGAGAACATCCTGCAGGGCATATTCAACACGCTGCCCATGAGCGTCATGGAGGTCCGGGACGGCAAGGGCCGGTACGTGCGCAGCAACCAGTCGTACCGGGACTTCATGAAGCGCTGCCTGCACATCGACCTGTCGGAGGATGTGATGGACTTCGCGGCGTCGCCCACCCAATACGGCCTCGGCTTCATACGCATCATTCAGCAGTGCTGCTCCGGCGGGAACCGCGCGTTCTTCGACGAGAAGATGGCCGACGGCTCCACGGCGCACTGCTTCGTCCGGCGCATCGGCCAGAACGCGGTCACCGGCAACACGGCCATCGCCATCGCGGTACTGTCCGTAACGGACCCGGAGGAGGGCACCTCCTACGCGGACATCGCGCGGGCGCTGGCCATGGACTATTACAACATCTACATCGTCGATCTGGACACCGAGCGGTTCATCGAGTACACCTCCCACGCCGGCGGAGACGAGCTGGCCATTGAGCGCCACGGCACGGACTTCTTCGAGGCCGTCCGGCGCGACGCCATGGTGCGCATCTACGAGGACGACCGGGAGCTGTTCACAAACTGGTTTTCGAGGGAGAACATCATCCGCGAGCTGGGCGTCCACGGCGTGTTTACGGCCACCTATCGCCTGATCGACTCCGGCGCGCCGGTCTATGTGAACTTGAAGGTCACCCGCATGCAGCCGGACGGCAACCGGATCATCATGGGCATCAGCGTGATCGACGCCCAGATGAAGCAGAAGGAGCACTACGACGAGCTGCAGCGGGAGCGCTCCACGCTGGTGCGGGTCATGGCCCTGTCCGACGGCTATCTCAGCCTGTACACGGTCGACCCGGAGACGGGCTACTACGTGGAGTACACCTGCTCCGACGACTTCGCCAGCCTCGGCGCGCCGAAGGAGGGGGAGGACTTCTTCCGCCAGCTGATCGACGACGCGCCGAAGTACCTGAAGCCCGAGGATCAGGCCAACTTCCTGCAGAACTTCTCCAAGGCGAAGATCCACCAGGCCATCGCGCAGCAGGGCTACTACAGCATCCGCTACCGCATCACGCTCAACGGCGTGTCCAAGCCCGTGATCCTCAGGATCGCGCCCTTCAGGGAGGGCGACGATATCAAGCTGATGGTGGGCGTGCGGTCGTGGCGGGAGCGGCGATAGGCGTCAGACCAGGGCCTTCATGACGATTCGGAGTATGAACAGCACCACCACAAAGTCGAATACGGACTTTCCCGCCGCCAATGACGATGGGAGAGGTATGTGCCATGATTGACCTGACGGAGACCGACGATCTGCGCGGCGACGCCCACCGCATCATCAACCGCGCGCTGCGCGACGCGCTGCCCGGCGAGACGGTGCGCGGCGCGCTTGCCGGGCTGTCGCTGCCGGACGGGCTCGCGCTGGTGGCCGTGGGCAAGGCCGCCTGGGAGATGGCCGCCGCGGCGCGGGACGCGCTGGGCGATAAGATAGCCCGCGGCATCGTGATCACGAAGCACGGCCATGCCCGCGGCCCGATCGCGGGCCTGGACATCTTCGAGGCCGGGCACCCGGTGCCGGACGAGGACAGCTTCGCCGCGACGCGGGCCGTCATCGACCTGGTGCGCCCGCTGGGCGCGTCGGACGCCGTGCTGTTCCTGCTCTCCGGCGGCGGCTCGGCGCTGTTTGAAAGCGCGTTGATACCGCCCGGCGAGGTGCAGGACATCACGCGCCAGCTGCTGGCCTGCGGCGCGGACATCACCGAGGTCAACGCGATCCGCAAGCGCCTCTCCGCCGTGAAGGGCGGGCGCTTCGCCAAGCTGTGCGCGCCGGCGCGGGTGGTCTCGATCATTCTTTCCGACGTGCTGGGAGACCGGCTGGACGCCATCGCCTCCGGGCCCGCGGCCCCGGACGAATGCACCTGCGATCAGGCGCGGGCCATCGCCGAGAAATACGGCCTGCGCATGAGCGGCGCGGCGAGGCAGCTTCTGGACGTCGAGACGCCCAAGCGCCTGGACAACGTGGAGAGCCACGTGATCGGCTCGGTGCGCAGGCTCTGCGCCTCGGCGGCCGAATGCGCCGAAGCGCTGGGCTACGAGGCGCGGGTGCTGACGTCCTCGCTGTGCTGCACGGCCCGCGACGCGGGCAGCTTCCTGGCCAGTGTCGCGCGGGACCACGCCGAGCGGAAGAAGCCGCTGGCGCTGATCTGCGGCGGAGAGACCGTCGTGCGCGTGACCGGCGGCGGGCTCGGCGGGCGCAACCAGGAGCTGGCGCTGGCCGCCGCCGCCGGCATCGCTGGCCTTCGGAACGTGTGCGTGTTCTCGGTGGGCTCCGACGGCACCGACGGCCCGACGGACGCCGCCGGCGGCTATGTGGACGGGACGACCGCCCAGCGCCTCCGCGGGGCGGGCTGGTCGGTGGACGCCGCGCTGGCCGACAACGACGCCTATCACGCGCTCCAGGCCTGCGGCGGGCTGATCGTCACCGGCCCGACGGGGACCAATGTGAACGATCTGAGCGTCGCGCTGATTGGCAGGACCCACGCTCAATGCGATAACGAGGCGATGTACCGTTGACGATTGATGTATTGAAGGGCTTCATCGGCAATCACTACGTGGAGCTGATGTGCCTGCTCCCCGTCGCCATCATGATGGCGGGGCTGACCTACACGGTGTCCGCGGATTATTATATTCAAAAGCACCAGAAGCGGACGATGCTGGTCCTCTGCGCGCTGGTGTTCAGCCTGATCGCGCAGAACTACGGAGATTATCTGCTGACCGTGGGCACGCCGCGGATCATGCTGCGGCGCGTCGTTTCCACCTTTGGGTACTCGGTGCGCCCGGTGATACTGCTGCTGTTTCTGCACATCGTCATTCCCGGAAGGAAGCATGGGTGGGGATGGGCGCTGATCGGCGTCAACGCCGCGCTGTACATACTGTCCATACTCGTGCCCATCTGCTACGAGATCGACGCCAGCAACACCTTCCACGGCGGCATCGCCGTGTTTGGATACACGTGCACCATCGTCAGCCTGATCCTGCTGGGCATGCTGCTGATCCAGACCTATCGGGTGTTCCACCCGTTCAGGCGCAAGGAAGCGCTGCTTCCGGTGATGGTGACGGCGCTGATACTGGTGTCGCTGATACTGGACGCGAACGTGGGCACAAGGCCGCAGCCCGTCAGCTTCCTGACCGTGGCCGTCGTCATCGGCTGCGTCATGTACTACAACTGGCTGCACTACCGGTTCGTGTTGGAGCACGAGCAGGCCATCACGGTGGGCCAGCGCGTGCAGCTGATGCTCAGCCAGATCAAGCCCCACTTTCTGTACAACGTGCTGAACATGACCGAGGAGCTGTGCGACGCCGACCCGGAGACGGCCAAGGTGGCGATCGGCAAGTTCGCCCAGTACCTGCGGGAGAACATGAATTCCATCGAGCAGGCGGGGACCATACCGTTTCAGCAGGAGCTGAATCACACGAAGCTGTACCTTGAGATCGAGCAGATGCGCTTCGAGGACGCGCTCTCCGTGCGCTACGACATCACCTGCACCGACTTTGGCATGCCGGCGCTCACCCTCGAACCGCTGGTGGAAAACGCGATCCGCCACGGCGTGCGCAAGAGCGCGGGGGGCCGCGGAACGGTGGTGATATCGACCCGCCAGACGCCGGAGCACTTTCTGGTCTCCGTAACCGACTTCGGTCCGGGTTTTGATCCGGCGCGCGTTCCCGAGGATGGGAAAAAGCATATCGGGCTGCAAAACGTGCGGGAGCGGCTGGCACAGGTGTGCGGGGGACGGCTTGAGATCCAGTCCGCGCCCGGCCGGGGAACCACCGCGACGATACTGCTGCCCAGATAGACGGGGGGGAGGCACGCACATGCTGATATTTGCCATCGACGATGAGCCCAAGTCCCTGAGCATACTGCACAAGGCCATAGCCGAGGCGGCGCCTCAGGCCCGGATCATGGATTTTCCGCTGGGCACCGAGGCGGTGCGGGCCATCGAGACCCAGGGGCTCTGCCCGGAGGTCGTGTTCTCCGACATCGAAATGCCGGAGCTGGACGGGCTGGCGCTGGCCGTCAGGCTGAAGCAGGTGTCGCCCGAAAGCAAGATCGTGTTCGTCACGGCCTATTCGGAGTACGCGGTCGACGCCATACGCCACAGGATCAGCGGCTATATCCTCAAGCCCATCCAGAAGAGCCGGGTCCTCGAAGAGCTTGAGTACATCGCGCCGGAGGTGAAGCCGCCCCAGGATCAGCTGACCGTCAGGTGCTTCGGGCAGTTTGACGTGTTCTGGAAGGGCAGCCCGCTGATGTTCGGGCGCAAGCAGACCAAGGAGCTGCTGGCCTATCTGATCGACCGCAACGGCGCCGTTTGCACGGCGGAGGAGATCGCGGCGGTGCTGTGGGAGAGCGAGACGAACATGCACGTGGCGAAGCGGCGCATCCGGCAGTTGATCTCCGACCTGAAGGCGACGCTGGCCGGCATCGGCATGGAGGATGTGCTGGTTCGCCGCAGCGGGCAGCTGGCCATACTGCGCGACAAGGTGGACTGCGATTTCTATCACATGCTGGATCACGACATGGACGCGCTGAACGCCTACCGGGGAGAGTACATGTCCCAGTACAGCTGGGCGGAACTGACGGCGGCGAAGCTGCGCTTCCGGTACGAGTAGGAAATGTTAATTTTGTATGAAACGGGAGCACCCGTTTCTTTTTTTTGTGATATCCCTGTTTCAGGCACGTTTTTGGACGCATTGTATGCTATAATGCGAATGGTATAATATACACTTTACTGGAGGGAATGGATATGAACATCAGAAAGTTGATCGCAATGCTTCTGGCGGCGCTCATGCTGCTGACGGCTGTGCCGGTGATGGCCGAGGAGGCGGCCCCGGAGGAGGCCCCCGCCGAGGAGACTTCGGCAGAGGCCCAGGGCGCGAGCATCGCGGACGCCCAGAAGCTGGACGCCAGCTACACGCTGGCGCTGAACGCCATCAACGCCGAGGACTATGACACGGCGAAGGAATACCTGAGCGTGTGCTTCGCGTACTGCGACCCGCAGACC
>JAFYBB010000330.1 GCA_017540445.1 Clostridia bacterium
CGATGAAGATGGAGACGAGGCTTGCCGGTAACATCCGGGCGCACCGCAAGGCCCGGGGGCTGACCCAGGAACAGCTGGCGGAGGTGCTGGGCGTCACCGTCGGCGCGGTGCACAAGTGGGAAGCGAAGCTGTCGGTGCCGGGATTGTCACCGGGACGGTCCTGCTGACAAGAAAACTTGTCAACAGGACCGTCCCGGTGACAACCGGTGACAAGGTCCGGCGGTTCACTGAATGCCGCTGACGCGCAGGCGCTGGCCGTCGTATACGGCGCGGTACAGCCCGATCAGGGCGCCGGGGTTCATGGCCTTCAGCGCGCCGCGCGCCTGAGCAATATATTCCATGGGGAAGCGCACGGACAGGCCGCAGCCCATCGATATGTCCCGGGGCGTCGAGACCACCTGCGCGGGCACGCCCATGCGCCGCAGCACGGCCTCGAAGCGCAGCGTCTGCTGGCGCGAGCGAAAGGCCGCCACGGCAAACTCATCCCGCATGCCTTCTCCCTCCTTCCGACCGATTCACGCGCCGCGGCTCATAAAACCGCCCCGGCGCATGTATTTTATACTACGCCGAACCGCGCGTGAACGTGAAGGGGGAACGGAAGCATGCCGATCTATTTTGACAACGCCGCCACCAGCCACCCGAAGCCAGAGGGCGTGGCCGAGGCCATGCTGAAGGCGCTGACGGAATTCAACGCCAATCCGGGGCGCTCGGGCCACGACAGCGCGCTGGCCGCCGCCCGGCGGGTGCTGGGCTGCCGCGAGCGGCTGGCGGCGCTGCTGGGGGCGGCGGACGCCATGTCGGTGATCCACTGCTTCAACTGCACCGACGCGCTGAACCTGGCCATCAAGGGCACATTGCGGGCCGGCGACCACGTGATCGCCACCCAGCTGGAGCACAACTCGGTGCTGCGGGTGCTGGGCACGCTGTCGGCGCGGGGGCGCATCGGCGTGACGCTGGTGCCGCCCCGGCCCGACGGCTTTGTCGATCCGGACGACATCCGCGCCGCCGTCACCGGAAAGACCGCGCTGATCGTCTGCACCCACGCCTCGAACGTCACCGGCGCGATCCAGCCGGTGGCCGCCATCGGGCAGCTGGCGAGGGCGCTGGGCATACGGTATCTGATCGACGGCGCGCAGGCCCTGGGCGCGATGCCCGTGAACGTGAACGCGCTGAACTGCGACCTGTACGCCTTCCCGGGCCACAAGTCGCTGCTGGGGCCCCAGGGCACCGGCGGGCTGTACGTCGCCCCGGGCGTCGCGCTGATGCCCCAGCGGGAGGGCGGCACCGGCACCGAATCGCTGAACCCCGTACAGCCCGCGGAGCCGCCGGAGCGCTACGAGGCCGGCACCGTGAACCTGCCCGGCATCGCGGGGCTGGAGGCGGGCTGCGCCCATGTCGAAGCGCACCTGTCGACGATCATGATGCACGAGCGGGAGCTGACCGCCGCGCTGTACGAGGGCCTCGTTAAAATGCCCGGCGTCACCGTCTACTCCCCCGATCAGGAGTCCGGCCGCGCGGGCATCGTGTGCTTCAATTTGGGCGATCTCACCAGCGCCCAGGTCGCGGACGCGCTGAACCGGAAGGGCATCGCCGTGCGCGGCGGCCTGCACTGCGCGCCGGGCGCCCACCGCTTCCTCGGCACCGTCGAGCGCGGCGCGGTGCGCGCCAGCGTGGGCCACGCCAACACGTTTGAGGAAGTGGACCGGTTTCTCGCCGCGGTGGCGGACATCATGCATCAATGACCGCCCGTTTGGAGATCATAGGCCCAAAGGAGGTCGATCCCATGCCCATGGCCGAATGCCGAAGCTGCCACAAGCGCGCCGATTCCCGCGCGTTCCGCCACTGCAGCGATTGCGGCGCGCCCCTGTGCGACGACTGCGCCAACGAATACGCCGGCCTGTGCCCCGATTGCGAGGGGAACGCTGAACCTTCGTGGATGCTGAGAGGAATGTACTGAACAGAGTTAGGAATTAGGAGTGAGGAGTGAGGAGTGAGGAGTTGTTGTTGAAATCCTCCGGATTTCTTTGATTATAAGGGAGACCGGGCATACTTCTGCTCCTAACTCCTCACTCCTAACTCCTCACTCACTCTCCCCCGCCTGTACCGCGGTCATCGCGATCGTGTTCACGATGTCCTCGACGGAGCAGCCGCGGGAGAGGTCGTTGCAGGGCTTGGCGAGGCCCTGGAGCACGGCGAAGCACTGGGCGCCGCCGATGCGCTGGGTGATCTTGTAGCCGATGTTGCCGGCCTGCAGGTCGGGGAACACCAGCACGTTCGCGCGGCCCGCGACGGGGCTACCCTTCGCCTTGGACGCGCCGACCTCGGGGACCAGCGCGGCGTCCAGCTGCAATTCGCCGTCGAGGATCAGCCCGGGGGCCATCTCATGGGCGATGGCCGTGGCCTGCTGCACCTTGCTGACCAGCTCGTGCTTCGCGCTGCCCTTCGTGGAGAAGGACAGCAGCGCCACGCGGGGCTCCCCGATGCCGCACAGCGTGCGGGCGGTGTCCGCGGCGGCCACGGCGATGTGGGCCAGCTCCTCGGCGGTCGGGCAGGGCATGACCACGCAGTCGGCGTACACCAGCAGGCCGTCCTCGCCCAGGCTTCGGTTCGGGCACTCCATCAAAAAGCTTGAGGACACCACCTTCATGCCGGGCTTGGTGCGGATGATCTGCAGCGCCGGGCGCAGCATGTCGCCGGTGGTGTGCGCCGCGCCGGACACCAGCCCGTCCGCGTCGCCCTGCCTGACCATCATGATGCCGTAATACATCGGGTCCGCCACCAGCCGCGCGGCTTCATCTTCGGTGACGCCCTTGGCCTTTCGCAGCTCATACAGCGCCGCGGCATATTCCCCCGCCTTCGGGCTGCTGACCGGATCGACGATCTCGATGCCGCCGACGTCCGCACCGACCTCGCGGGCCGCGGCGAACACGGCCTGGGGATTTCCGATCAGCACCGGCTCCGCCAGCCCCTCGGCCCTCACCCGCGCCGCCGCCGCCACCGTGCGCGCTTCATCCCCCTCCGGCAACGCGATGCGCCGCACATTCCGCCTCGCCTTCTCCCGTATCCGCTCAATCAAACTCACGACGATACCTCCCGCTGCGTCCCTGTTCCCTGTACCCTGTTCCCTGTACCCTGTTCCCTGTTCCCTGACTCAAAACCCAAACCCCTGCCAAACATTTTTCCCGCTGTAAACCCTCGCCCGGGCCTCGCCGCGGAGCACGGGCAGCACGGACCAGGCCAGCGCCTCCTGCTCCATTTCGCCGGGATAGACGCTGATCGGGGCGATCCAGCCGCAGCGTTTGCGGATGCCCTCGGCCACGTCGTCAAAGCGCATCAGGCCGCCGGTCAGAAGGATGGCCTCGGCCCGGCCGCACAGCACGCAGCTCATCTCGCCGATCATCTTGCACACCTGGTAGATCATCGTGTTCCACACCAGCGCGGCCTTTTTGTCGCCGCGCTCCGCCAGGTCGTGGATCGTGTCGGAATTGGAGGTGCCGAACAGGCTGACGAAGCCGCCCGCGCGGGAGCACATCAGCCGGACCTCGTCGACGGAGTGGGCCTCGATGTAGTCCAGCAGCGCCAGCACCGGCACGCTGCCGATGCGGGTGGGCGTGAACGCGCCCTCGCCGTCCGCGCCCATGTTGCCGTCCACCATGCGGCCGTGGTCGTGGGCGCTGACGGTGATGCCGCCGTCGATGTGGGCCACGATGAAGTCGCAGTCCTCGTAGCGCTTGCCGAGCTTTTTGGCGTGGTACTCGGCCACCGCCTTCTGGTTCAGCACGTGGGAATGGGACACGCGGTACACGCCGCGGATGCCCGTCAGCCGGGCGTAGTCGCCGTACTCGTCCACGTTGGTGGGGTTCAGCGTGTACGCCGGGCGGCCGTAGTTCTGGGCGAACTGCCAGGCGAGCATGACCCCCAGCTTCGCCGGGTGCTCGCTGCCGCCCACGGCGGCCACGGTGTCGTCGAACAGCTTCCGGTCCACCCGGGTGACGCCGCCGGGCTGGGTGCAGGCGCTGCCGCCCCGGCCCACGAACACGTCGATGTCCGCGGGGTCGACGCCCTCCTGCCTCAGCATGTCCAGTATCACCTGGTAGCGGAAGGGCATCTGGTCGTTCACATGGGGGTAGCGCAGCAGCTCCGGCGCGTCGTGGAACAGGCTGTGCTCAAAGCGCGGGTTCTCATTTTCAAACAGGCTCACCTTCGTGGAGGTGGAGCCCGGGTTGATGACCAGTATCCGGTAGATCCTCTCTTCCATACTCATACCCCTATGGTTTTGATGCGCCCATTATAGCGCATGGCCGCGGCGCTGTCCACGCGCGGAATATTAAATATGCATGCCGGTGTGTGGCCGTCACTCGTGGATGATCAGATCCTCGAACGCGGCCCGGCGCACCCACACGGACACGTTCCTGCCGTCGGTGAAGAACTCGGCCTCGCCCCTCTCGTCCACGGCGATGGGCTGGGTGCACTTGCCCAGCACATCGTAGAAGCGCTCGCCGGCGAACTCCTCGCCCACGCGCATGCGGATGCTGCCGCCCTCGCCGTCGCTCATGACCACGGCCAGGCCGGAGTTCTCGTGCTCGATGTCGCCGCGGCGCACCCAGCCGATGATGTGATCGTCGTCGAAGTAGTCCGCCTGCTCGCCGTAGGCGTACCAGCGGCGGGTCTTGATCAGCTTGCCCAGGTTGGCCACCATCGGGCTGTTGCGCGGGGGATTGCCGTAGTAATCCGAATAGAACACGCAGGGCGTGCCCGCCTGGCGCAGCAGTATCAGCGCGTAGGCCAGGGGCTTGAACCACTCCTCCACGTAGGATTGCAGGCTCTGGCCGTACTGGGTGTCGTGGTTGTCGACGAAGGTCACGGCGCGGTCGGGGCGCTGCTGCACCAGCGAGCCGTCGAATATGTGCCGCAGGTCGCCCCGCCCCTGGGAGGCGTTGAAGAAGTTGTAGTGCAGCGCCACGTCAAAAAGCGACATCCGGTTCTTCACCATGTCCAGGTAGTTCAGAAGCCGGTCCAGTTCCCCGCTCCAGTACTCCCCCACCGCGGGCATGTCCAGGCCCGTCCGCTTGCGGATCGTGGCCAGGAGCTTGCCGTAGAAGGGCGAGCTGATGTGCTTGACGGCGTCCAGCCGCAGGCCGTCGATGTGCGTCTCCTGGATGTACCACTCCAGCCACTTCTCGGTCTCGCGGACGACGACGGGGTTGTTCATGTCCACGTTCATGCCCATCAGGTAGTCGAAGTTGCCCTTCTCGGGGTCCACGTGCGGGTCCCACTTCTTGCCGGTGAAGCGGTAGATGCGGTCCGCGGTCTGGGTGTTCTCGTCCCAGTCGGTGCCGGTGAAGTGGGTGTGGTCCCACGTGAAGTCGCTGTACTTGCCGTTTCGGCCCAGGAAGTAGAACCGCGACCACACCTTCACCCGCTTCGCGCCGTCGATCTGCTGCGTGCGGTCCTCCGGCGAATCGCTGACGGCCACCACCTCCTCGATGGCGTCGCCGCCCATGCGGTGGTTCAGCACGATGTCCGCAAAGACCTGTATGCCCGCCTTGTGGAAGGCGTTGATGGCGGCGAGGTACTCCTCCTTGGTGCCGTACTTGGTCCGCACCGTGCCCTTCTGGTCGAATTCCCCCAGGTCGTACATGTCGTAGACGCCGTAGCCCACGTCCTCCTGGCAGGTGCCCTTGTAGGCCGGCGGCAGCCACACCTGCGTGACGCCCAGGTCCCGCAGATGGGTCGCCTTGGCCGCGCACCGCCGCCACCAGAGGCCGTCGTTGGGCAGGTACCACTCGAAGTACTGCATCATGGTCTGGTTGATGTACATCCTCTCACCTCCCGCTGTGGTTTATGATAGCATATCGCGCGGCGGATGGCAACCGGGGAAATGGCGAAGGCATCCGCGCGTCTTGTTAATTTGGGGCTGTGCAAATGCCAAAAACTGTGATATACTCATTATGTATTGTTATCGTTTTGCCCGACCACGCCGTTCACCGCAGAAGAAGGAAGGAGCTTTCCCATGACCCGACAGGCCAGGATCACCCGCGCCGGACGCCGCATCGCGATCACGCTGTGCTGCCTTCTGGCACTCACCCTGCTGACTCCGTTCGCCTTCGCCGAAGCCGGCAGAAAGACGGTGCGCGTGGGCTGGCACGAGGCGCCCTTCTTCGTCACCGATCAATACGGAAGGCGGTCCGGCTACTCCTACGAATACCAGTGGAAGGTCGCCGCCTACACCGGGTGGGACTATGAATACGTGGAGGGCACCTGGTCGGAGCTTTTGCAGATGCTGAGGGACGGCAAGCTCGACGTGATGAGCGACGTGTCCTACATGGAGGAGCGCGCCCAGAGCATGCTCTTCCCCACCCTTCCGATGGGCACGGAGGCCTATTACATATTCGTCTCGCCGGACAACACCGAGATCACGGCGGACGACTATGCCTCGCTGGCCGGAAAGCGGATCGGCGTGACGGACACGAGCATCCAGAAGGATCTGTTCCTGCAGTGGGCGCAGCAGCACGGGGTCGAAGCCGAGCTGATCTCCACGACCACCCCCGAGGAGGAATCGCTGAAGCGGCTGGCGGACGGCACGCTGGACGCCTTCGTCACGATCGACATCTACGGCGACCCTGAAACGGCCGTGCCCGTCTGCAAGATCGGCTCCTCCGACTTCTACTTCGCGGTCAACAAGGATCGCCCCGATCTGCTGGTGGAGCTGAACGCCGCCATGAACCGCATCCAGGACGAGAACAAGTATTACAACCAGCAGCTGCACGAAAAATACCTGGGCAGCTTTAACACGGACCGGTACCTCAGCTCCCGGGAGAAGGCCTGGCTCTCCGACCACGACACCATTCGCGTGGGGTACCAGGACGGCTATTTGGCCTTCTGCGCCACCGACCCCGAAACCGGCGAGCTCACCGGCGCGCTGAAGGACTATCTGGCCTACGCCTCCACCTGCCTGGAGGACGCGCACCTGAATTTTGAGGCCGTCTCCTACCCCACGGCCTCCGCCGCGATAGAGGCCATGAAGCGCGGCGATGTGGATTGCGTCTTCCCCGCCAACCTGACCGACTGCGACAGCGAGGCGCTGGACGTGGTCATGTCGCCGCCGCTGATGCGCACCGAGATGGACGCCGTCGTGCGCGCGTCGGAGCAGAAGGAGTTCGTCCGCAAGCAGGACGTGGTCGTCGCCGTCAATCAGGGGAACACCAACTACGACATGTGGCTGTCCGACAACTACCCGACCTGGCGGCGGGCCTATTTCGCGGATACCCCGACCGGGCTGCAGGCCGTCGCCGCCGGCGGGGCGGACTGCGTGATCATCAGCAACTACCGCTTCAGCAACATCTCCAGGCAGTGCGAAAAGCTGCACCTGACCACCGTGTACACCGGCGTGGACATGGACTACTGCTTCGCGCTGCGCAAGGGCGACATCGACCTGTACTCCATACTCTCCAGGGCGATCAAGGCCGTCCCCGACGCCGTGGTCCACACGGCGCTGACCTACTATTCCACGGAGGACGTGAAGACCAGCTTCAGCGATCTGATCAAGGACAATCTGTTCATCGTGATGGCCGTGATCGCAGGCGTTCTGCTGGTCATACTGCTGCTCTTGCTGCACAGCATCCACGCGGAGCGGAAGGTATTGGAGGAGGAGAAGCTGGTCAAGGACCTGAACCGGAGGGCCTACGTGGACGCGCTCACCTCCGTGAGGAACAAGGGCGCCTTCGCCAACTACACCCAGGAGATGCAGACCCGGCTGGAGCAGGGGGAGAAGTTCGACTTCGCCATCGGCGTATTCGACTGCGACAACCTCAAGCAGATGAACGATGTGAACGGCCACGACAAGGGCGACGTCTACATCAAGGCCGCGTGCCGGCTGATCTGCCGCGTCTTCCAGCACAGCCCCGTGTTCCGGATCGGCGGAGACGAGTTCGCCGTCGTGCTGCAAAACGACGATTTCAGGAACCGGGAGGCGCTGGTCGAGCGCTTTGAAAGGGAGAAGGCCGAGATCAGCGCGGCCGCCGAGAACGAATGGGAGGAGCCGCGCGTGGCCATCGGCATCGCCGTGTACGACCCGGAGACCGACGGCTCCATCTCCGACACGATGCGCCGCGCCGACCGGAACATGTACGAGAACAAGCGCGTCGGAAAGGCGGCAAAATAGCCAAAGGGGAGCATCAGGGAGGCGCGCGCTTGGACACCATTCACATGATCGGGTATGACGCCGTTCATCCCGCCGATTTCATCTATGACGTGCCGGAGGATCACGGCTATTACCTGCTCATCCTCACGCACACGCCGTTGTGCTTCAGGGATCGGGAGGGCGAGCGCGTCTATCCCGCGCACCACGCCGCGCTGTTTACACCGTCCGCGCGCATCCACTACGGCGCGTGCGGCGATACCTACGGCAACGACTGGATCATATTCTCGTCCGACGAGCCCTACGTGACGCAATTCCCGCTGGTGAACCGGCCCTTCCCCGCGCCCGACCCGGATTACTGTCACAACCTGTTCCAGCTTCTGGCCTGGGAGCACACCCAGGGCAGCCGAGAGGCCGTGATCCCGCAGCTGATGTCGCTGCTGTTCCAGAAGCTGCGCGCGGGGCTCGACCAGGGCAGTGAGGCGGACTACCGCCTGGCGCTGACGGCGCTCCGCCGGCGCATCCAGAGCCAGCCGCGGCTGAACTGGAACGTGCCGGAGATGGCCGCGCAGCTGCACATCAGCGCGGGCTACCTGCACCTGTTGTACAAGCGGCAGTTCGGCGTGACCTGCATGGACGACGTGATCGCCAGCCGGATGCGGCTGGCCAGGGACTACCTGACCCACACGCAGCTGCGCGTGCTGGAGATCGCGGCGCTGTGCGGCTACAACAACGCCGAGCACTTCAGCCGCCAGTTCCGCCGCCTGTTCGGCGTGACCCCCGGGCAGTTCAGGCGCTCGGCAGCCCGGGAAGGCGAATGATCTACGCCGCCTGCGGCACCCCGCGCCCCTTCGCGGCACGCCAGGACAGGTAGCGCAGCATGCAGGCCGCGGCGCTGACGGCCCAGGTCAGCCCCGCCGTCCACCAGATGGCCCACACGCCGACGCCGTCGATCAGCATCAGGCCCATCGGCAGGAAGATGCGGCAGAGCATCTCTATGACGCCGTTGATCAGCGAAAACAGCGTGTCCCCCACGCCGTTCAGCGTGCCGCGGGTGGCGTAGATGGTTCCGAGGAAGATATAGAAGCAGCTCGTCAGCCGAAGCGCCCTTCCGCCCAGCGCCACGACCTCCTGCTCCTCCACGAACGCCGCGGCGAAGCTGCCGCCGAACAGCTGCATCACGACGAGCATGACCCCGGAGAACGCCGCCATGGCGAGCATGCCGTCGCGCAGGCCCGCGCGCACGCGGTCCACGCGCCCGGCCCCGTAATTCTGCCCCGCGTAGGTGGACAGCGCCATGCCCAGCGAGCCGAAGGGCTGCTGGGTGAGCTGGTCGATGCGGTTCGTGGCGGTAAACGCCGCCACGGCGGTGGTGCCGAAGCGGTTGACCACCGTCTGCAGCGCCGTGGTGGACACGGCGATCATCGACCACTGCAGCGCCAGCGGCAGCCCCAGCCGCACGGCGTGGCGAATGATCTCCCAGTCGACGCCCAGCTGGCTGCGGCTGAGCGCGAAGTAGGGATTCGTGCGCACCGCGAAGAGCAGGCAGCCCGCGCCCGCGAGCAGCTGGGCCAGCATCGTGGCCAGCGCCGCCCCGAACACGCCCATGCCCAGCACCCGCACGCACAGCAGATCCAGCCCCACGTTGATCAGGCACGCCACGATCAGAAAGAACAGCGGCGTCCGGGAGTCTCCCAGCGCGCGCAGCATTGAGGCCGCGTAGTTGTAGACGCCGATCATCGGCACGCTCAGGCACATCATGCGCATATAGGTGACGGCGTCGGGCAGTATGTCTGCGGGCGTGCCCATCAGGCGCAGCGCCGCCGGCGTCAGCGCAAAGGCAATCGCGCCCATGGCCACGGACGTGCTGAGCGTGATGTACGCGGAATTCACGATCGCGCGCCGGACCTTGCGCGCGTCGCCCGCGCCGAAGTACTGCGCGGTAACGATGCCGCCGCCGCCGCTGATGCCGTTGCAGACGGAGAAGAAGAGAAACGAGATCGAGCCCGTCGCCCCGACGGCGGCGAGCGCTCCGGCCCCCAAAAAGCGGCCCACGATGATCGAATCGGCCAGGTTATAGGCCTGTTGGAACAGGTTGCCGATGAGCAGCGGCAGCGCGAACGCCGCCAGCAGCTTCAGCGGTCGGCCCCGGCTCATGTTCATGGTTCTCGAACGCATCATATCAAAGTGATCTCCCGTTCATACGCTCCATTGACCGCGTGTACTTTACCGCGATCAGCCGCGCATTTCAATGAACAATACTTGAATCATCTTGATCTATTCTCATATCTTCATAAGAGCGATTGCGTTTGAAACCTCCGGGGGCTATAATGGAATCGACCCCAGGTGGGCGTTCGACAGCCTTTGTGAGCGCTCCGGCGCATATACACATCATCAGACAAGAGGAGGCGGTCTTATGAACAATTTTGACTTCTATTCCCCCACCTATTTTGCCTTTGGAAAGGACCGCGAACAGGATGTCGGCGCGCTCATCAAGCGCTTCGGCGGCACGAAGGTGCTGATCCACTACGGCGGAGGGTCCGCTCCCAGCGGAGGGTCCGCTCCCAGCGGAGGCAGCGTGGTTCGCTCGGGGCTGCTGGACCGCGTGAAGGCATCGCTGGACGGGGCCGGCGTCTCCTGGCTGGCGCTGGGCGGCGTGAAGCCGAATCCCCGCAGCGGCCTGGTGCGCGAGGGCATCGAGCTGTGCAGGCGCGAGGGCGTGGATTTCGTGCTGGCCGTCGGCGGCGGCAGCACCATCGACTCCTCCAAGGCCATCGCCGCGGGCACGGTCTACGACGGCGACTTCTGGGACTTCTACAGCGGCAAATACATCGAAAAGGCCCTGCCCGTCGGCACGGTGCTGACCATCGCCGCGGCGGGCAGCGAGGGCAGCCCGGACTCCGTGATCACCAACGAGGACGGCATGTTCAAGCGCGGCGCCACCGGCGACGCCATCCGCCCGAGGTTCAGCATACTGAACCCGGCGCTGACGCAGACCCTGCCCCCGTACCAGACGGCCTGCGGCATCACCGACATCATGGCCCACCTGTACGAGCGCTACCTGACCAACACGAAGGAAGTCGAAGTCACCGACCGGCTGATCGAGGCGCTGCTTCTGACGATGATCCACGAGGGCCCGCGGGTCATCGAGAACCCTGACAACTACGAGGCCCGCGCGAACATCATGTGGGCGGGCATGATGGCCCACAACAACAGCTGCGGCGTGGGCCGCAGCCAGGACTGGAACAGCCACAACATCGAGCACGAGCTGTCCGCGCTCTACGACTGCGCCCACGGCGCGGGCCTGGCCGTGACCATGCCGGCGGTGTTCAGCTATGTGATGGACCACGATGTCATGCGCTTTGCGCAGGTGGCCGCGCGGGTGTGGGGCTGCCAGATGGATTTCGCCCATCCCGAGGTCACCGCGAAGGCCGGCATCGAGGCGCTGCGGTGCTTCCTTAAATCCATCGGCATGCCCGGATCCCTGGGCGAATTGGGCGGCAAGGCGGAGGACATCCCGAAGCTGGTGGACGTGCTCTGCAACGGCGACGGCCGGCCCGGCAGCATCACGGGCTTTGTCACACTGAACGAGGACGACTGCGCGGCCATCTATCGCATGATGCTGTGAACCGACGACCAACTCAAGGAGGTTGTGCCATGAGCATTGATTTGAACACCATGCCGAAGCTGGGCTTCGGACTGATGCGGCTGCCGGAGCAGGACGGCCGGATCGACCTGGAGCAGGTCTGCCGGATGGCGGACGCCTATCTGGACGCGGGGCTCAACTACTTTGACACGGCCTATGTCTACCACGGCGGCAACTCCGAAAAGATCGTCAAAGAAGCCCTGGCGAAGCGCCACCCGCGGGACAGCTTCACGGTGGCCACCAAGCTGCCCGCCTGGTGCATGAAGACGGAGGCCGACCGGGACCGCATCTTTGATGAACAGCTAAAGCGCTGCGGCCTGACATACTTCGACTTCTACCTGCTGCATTCCATCGAGGACGGCGGCAACGGCGAGACCTACGACCGGCTGAACTGCTGGGACTGGGCCCTGCAAAAAAAGGCGGCGGGCAGTATCCGCCACTTCGGCTTCTCGTTTCACGGCAGCCCGGAATACCTGGAGAGGCTGCTGGACGAGCACCCGGAGGTGGAGTTTGTCCAAATCCAATTGAACTACGCCGACTGGGAGAACCCGGTGGTGCAGTCCGGCAGGCTGTATGAGATACTGCGCCGCCGCGACATGCCCATCATCGTCATGGAGCCGGTCAAGGGCGGCACGCTGGCGAAGCTGACGCCGGAGCTGGAGGCGAAGTTCAGGGCCGTCCGCCCCGACGCCTCCGTCGCCTCGTGGGCGCTGCGCTTTGTCGCCTCGCTGCCGGGCGTGATGACCGTGCTCTCCGGCATGTCGACTCCCGAACAGATGGCCGACAACCTGAAGACCTTCACCCGCTTCGAGCCGCTGACCGACGCGGAAAAGGCCGTCGTCGAGGACGTGCGCAAGACCATGATGCGCGTCGAGACCATCGGCTGCACCGCCTGCCGCTACTGCACCGACGGCTGCCCGATGAACATCGCCATTCCCGACGTGTTCCGCGCGGTGAACACGATGAAGCTGTACGGCGACGAGTTCCGGCCCAAGGCCTTCTACAGCGGCCTCATCGGCCAGGGCCACGGCCGGGCCTCAGACTGCGTGGCCTGCGGCCAGTGCGAGGGCGTCTGTCCCCAGCACCTGCCCATCATCGAGCTGCTGAAGGATGCCGGCGCGCGGCTGGACGCATAAAGGATGGAACGATAAAGGAGAACCACCTTGGCAAGAACAAGAGATATGACTGCGGGCAGCCCGGTGCGGCTGATACTGGGCTTTGCGGTGCCGGTGCTCGCCGGGAACCTGCTGCAGCAGCTCTACAACCTGATCGATTCGCTGATCATCGGCCGTCTGCTGGGCGTCACGGCGCTGGCCGCCGTATCCGCCTCGGGGTGGCTGGATTGGGCGGTGCTGTCGATCCCGATGGGGCTGGCCCAGGGCTACGCCATCCAGGCGGCTCAGTGCTACGGCGGAAGGCATTACGCGGCGCTCAAGCGGACCGCCGCCCAGAGCTACCTCCTGTCGGTCGGCTTGACCGTGGCGCTGGAGATCGCCAGCCAGCTCTTGCTGCGCCCCGTTCTGATCTGGATGCGTTCGCCGGAGGAGACGATATTGCTGACGGAGCGCTACCTGAGGATCATCTACGCGGGGCTGCCCGTGGTCATGTGCCTGAATATCTTCAGCGGGTTTCTGCACGCGCTGGGGAACAGCAAGACGCCGCTGCTGGCCCTGGCCTGCGCCTCGTCCGTCAACATCGGCCTGGACTGGCTGTTCGTGGGGCCGCTGGGCCTGGGAACCAACGGAGGCGCTTACGCGACCGTGATCGCCCAGGCGGTTTCGGCGGCCATCTGCCTGGCGGCGGTGCTGAAAATCCCCGAGCTCAAGCCGCAGCGGGGCGATTACCGGCCCGACACCGGCATGATGAAGAAGCTCATGAAGCTCGGCTTTCCGATCGCCTTTCAAAACCTGATCATCTCGCTGGGCGGGCTGGTGCTCCAGGGCGTGGTCAACGGATTCGGTTTCATCTTCATGGCGGGGTACAACGCCGCGTCCCGGCTGCAGGGGCTGGTGGAGATCTCCGGCGCGTCGCTGGGCAACGCCGCGGGCACCTTTACCGGTCAGAACTATGGGGCCGGGAAGATGGACCGGGTGCGGCTCGGCCTGCGCCGCTCCGCCCAGATCTGCACGCTGCTGGCCCTGGCGGTGGGCACGGTCATACTCCTCCTGGGTAAGCCGGTGCTGTCGATGTTCATACGGGCCGAGGCGGAGATGGCCGGGCAGGTGCTTCAGATCGGGTATGACTTTTTGCGGGTGATGGCGGCGGGGCTGCCCATGCTGTACCTGCTGTTTGTGTACCGCTCCACCCTCCAGGGGCTCGGGAATACGGTGACCCCGATGCTGTCGGGCTTCGTCGAGCTGGCCATGCGGATCGGAACGGCGCTGCTGCTGCCGGGGCTTTTGGGCGTCTGGGGCGTCTACCTGGCGGAGATCGCGGCCTGGATCGGGGCGGGCGCCTTCCTGATCGCCGGATGCTATCGGCAGCTGAATCGCCACAATGGGGTTTCACAGGTTTCATCGTTAACAAACGGTTAGAGATGTGGTAAAATCCACTAAAGGAAGTGCCGTCCGGAATGATCGCCTGCCCTGTCCGGCAGCGCCGCGGGGCGGCAAACAGGTGGAGCGCCGATATGTGCCTATCGAGAGCTTCGCGACCGGGGAACCCCCGTGCCCTGCTTCTCCGTGAACCTCTCCCGGCTCGATTTCAGGCGCGGCGGCGACGAGCGGCTGTTTGACCGGGTGGTCGATACGCTCAGCCGTTACGACGTTCCCCGCGGGGCGATCAAGCTGGAGATCACGGAGAGCCTGATGCTGGAGGACATCGACACCTTCCAGAAGCTGTTCAGGCAGTTCCGGGACGCCGGGTTCACCCTCTGGATCGACGACTTCGGCAGCGGGTACTCCTCGCTGAACGTGCAGCAGGGCTTCTACTATTCCAGGCCGCTCTCCGGGGCGGATTTCGTGGCCTTCATCGACGCGAAGCGGGACCTGCTGGGCACCGAGGAGGACAAGGCCTACTGGAAGCAGATCGGGCGGTTGAATTTCCTGAGCGCAAATCCGCTGGACGACTACGCCCGCATGGAGCAGGCGGAGCGCGGCGAGGCGCCGGCC
>JAFYBB010000331.1 GCA_017540445.1 Clostridia bacterium
CATATACGCCTGCGCCGCCGGCGACTACACCTACACCTTCAGCTTTTCCTCGGACTATCCGGCGGATTTCGACTATGCCGATTTCGCCCGGGTGTTTGTGCAGCAAGTGGCGCTGCAATGAGCGCTCAACGACCCCGCCCCCGTCAGACGCGGGGCGGGCGCCGGTTTTGGAAATACTTCATCTCCCATTCCGGGTCGGCATCGCAATTCTCTGCGCCGATCCGGCAGTCGTGCCACAGGTCGTCCGCGACCTCGAGGATCACGTCCTTCAGTTCCAGATGGTCCGTGTACTTCTCCGGGATGCCGGACAGGCCGAGGTGCGCGCCGAGTATGTTCCCGGCCACGGCGCCGGTGGAATCGCTGTCGCCGCTGTGATTGACGGCGGCGATCATCGCCCGGTCGAAATCCTCCGGATACTTCGCCGCGCAGTAGGCCGCGATGGCCAGCGCCTCCTCGCCGACCCAGCCCTCGCCCAGCTGGCAGATGGCGTCCGGGTCCCGCACATCCCGCGCGGCCAGGTACAGCGCCTTTTCCATCAGTTCGGTAAACCAGTCCATATCCTCCGATGGCGGCCACATCGCCGACATGGCGTCGATGGCCTCGCGAATGGCCTGCGCGACGGGCGCGTCGTTCTGGCTGAGCCGGTGGACGATGTGCACCAGCGCCGCGGCGGGGATGTAGCCGAGGGGATGGCCGTGGGTGATCGCGGCGGCCTCCGCGCCGACGCGGTCCACCTCGGCGATGTCCACGCGCCGGTCGTTGAAATACAGCCCGATGGGCGCGACGCGCATCACACCGCCGCAGCCCTTGCTGTGGTTGATCGGATGCGCCACGCTTCCCGTTTCACCCGAGAGCAGCGCGGACAGGCAGGTGTTGCCCGGCGCGCGGCGGCTGAACAGTTCGGGCACATCGACGAGCCAGGAATGACGCTCTTCCCCGGGCAGCGGGTAATTCTCGGTCTGCGTCTTCAGCCAATCCCAATAGCTCTGCGCGATGTAACCGGCCCAGGGCCCCTTGACGCCGCGCGTCGCGCCGTGCAGCAGCCCGGCAGCCGTGAACAGCGTCATCTGCGTGTCGTCCGAGATTTCCGCGACGCCTTCTGTGAGCCGGTATTCGGTGATTCCCCGGCTTCCGTATTGCTTGAAGATGCTCCGCTCCGACATGAACTCGACCGCGTAGCCAAGGGCGTCGCCCGCCGCGCCGCCGATCATGCAGCCGCGGAATCTGTCGATACTGCGCATAGGCTTCCTCCCGCAGTATATGATGATTTCATTATAGCAAACATCCCCTGATACGGCAACAGTTTCAATGCTCGTCGTCATGTCATCCCGTTTTTTCTCATTGACAGAAGCCCTATTTTCGGATAAACTGTCATTGCAGGTGCGAAACTTGCAAAAAATTCAAGTTTCGGAAGTGAGTGCTTTGAAGTATATCGAAAGGCCGGAGTATATGCAGCGCCTCCTTGACCTCATGGGAACGCCGGACATCAAGATCATCACCGGTGTGCGCCGCAGCGGAAAGTCTGAACTGATGAAGGCCTATATCCGAAAGATCATAGAGACGCAGCCGGATGCCAACATCATCTACGTGGATTTGTATTAGCCTATGATTACGAAGGCATCCGAATCCACAACCTGGCGGACTGGCTGCTGACCAAATAGCGGATAAAACAGGTGAGCGCGCGGCTTCATCATCGCCTCATAAAACCCCATCCTTTCGGGCAGAATAGCACCGCAGCGCTATTCGCGACCGAAAGGATGGTTTTTATGGACAGACAGCAGCTGCCGCCGATGGCGGCGGAACCGGATATTTCAGCGCGCGCCACGGAGGTCCGCGCGCCCGCGCGGCGCGAGGGACCCGATTTGCGCAACGGGCGGGAGGCGCGGTCATGAGCCGGCAGCCGTTTACGCCGGACCAGTATCACGAGCTGGTATCGAAGCTGACGCCGTCCTCGCGGATGCTGCGGGGATACTGGCGGGCGTTCTGGGTGGGCGGGCTGATCTGCGCCGTCGGGCAAGCGCTGACGCTGTGGGCCGACACGCTGCACCTGGGCGAGGTCACCTCCCCGATGTTCACCACCAGCGTGCTGGTGTTCTTCGGCACCACGCTGACGGGGCTGGGCGTGTACGACCGCATCGGCCAGTACGCCGGGGCGGGCTCGGCCGTACCGGTGACCGGCTTTGCCAACAGCGTGGCCGCCCCGGCCATCGAATTCCAGCGGGAGGGCGCGATCATGGGCGTCGGCGCGCGGCTGTTCACGCTGGCCGGGCCGGTGCTGGCCTACGGCATTGCCGCATCGGTGGTCGTGGGCGTCGCCTACTGGCTGATCAGGGGGTGGGTGATGTGAGCCGCGCCGGACAGCAGACCTTTATCTACGACCGGCCGCCCGTCGTCGTCGCCCACACCAGCGTCGCCGGGCCGAAGGAGGGCAACGGGCCCCTTGCCGAGTGGTTCGACACAGTGCTGGAGGACGACCTGCTGAGCCAGAAGAGCTGGGAGCTGGCGGAGATGGAGATGGTGCGCCGCTGCGTGCTGGACGCGCTGAACCGGGCGCAGCTGCCCTCCGACGCGATTCAGGCCATGCTGGGCGGCGATCTGAACAACCAGATCATCGCCTCGTCCTTCGCGGCCCGCACGCTGGGCATGCCCTTTATCGGGCTGTACGGGGCCTGCTCCACCTTCGTGCAGGCGCTGGTGATCGGCGCGGCGCTGATCTCCGGCGGGTATCTTGAGAACGCCGTGTGCACCGCCTCCAGCCACTTCTGCACGGCGGAGCGCCAGTTCCGCTTCCCTCTGGAGCTGGGCACCCAGCGCCCGCCCCAGGCCTCGCGCACGGCCACGGCCTGCGGCTGCGCGCTGCTCACAGCCCAGGGGGACGCGCCGTTGCGGGTCACCGCCGGCACCGTTGGGCGGATCATCGACCTGAACATCACCGACGCCAACCACATGGGCGCGGCCATGGCCCCGGCGGTGTTCGACTGCCTGTCGGCCCACCTTTCGGACACGGGCCGCACGGCGGAGGACTTCGACCTGATCGCCACCGGCGATCTGGGCTGGATCGGGCGCGACCTGCTGCTGGAGCTGTGCGCCGCCGCGGGCGTTGGGATGCCGCCGGACAAGCTGATCGACTGCGGGGCCAGCCTGTTCTACCAGGAGCAGGACACCCACGCCGGGGGCAGCGGCTGCGGCTGCGTGGCGTCGGTGTCCTGCGGGTGGCTGATGAAGCGGCTGGAGCGGGGCGAGCTGAAGCGGGTGCTGATCGTGGGCAGCGGGGCGATGTTCTCCCCCACCTCCAGCCAGCAGGCCCAGAGCGTGCCGGGCATCGCCTACGCGGCCTGCGTCGAAAGGGAGGATTGACATGGATACCGTCTGGATATTCCTAAAGGCATTCGTGGTGGGCGGCCTGATCTGCGACGTGGGCCAGCTGCTGATCATGAACACGAAGCTGACCAACGCCCGGATACTGGTGCTGTTCGTGGTGTCCGGCGCGGTGCTGACCGCGCTGGGCGTGTACAAGCCGCTGGTGGACTTCGCCGGGGCCGGGGCCACCGTGCCGCTGACGGGCTTTGGCTATTCGCTGGCCATGGGGGCCATCGAGGCGGTGAACCGCTACGGCCTGATCGGCGCGTTCGTGGGCGGCATCACCCGCACCGCCGCCGGCATCACCGCCGCCGTCGTGTTCGGCCTGATCAACGCGCTGGCCTTCAAGCCCCACGCAAAACCGTAAAAATATGCATAGCATGTCCCGTTTCGGGGCATGCTGTGTTCAGGAGGTGAGGAGCATGAGCCCCAAGGAGCTGCAGTATATCGAAGACGCGCTGGGTCACGAGAAATTCCTGACCAGCCAGTGTCAGCAGGCGGTGAGCCAGCTGTCCGACCCGGAGCTGAAGAACACCGTCAACCAGATGCTGGCCAAGCATCGTGAGATCTTCAACCGGTTCTACCGTTTGGTGTAAAGGAGGGAATGGCGATGAACGATCAGATGATCATGGAGAACATCCTGCTGACCACGAAGGGCGCGTGCGATCTGTATATGCACGGCACCATCGAATCCGCCACCCAGAACGTGCAGCAGGCCTTCGATTCCGCGCTGAGCGACAGCCTGTGCATGCAGGGCGACGTGTACCAGAAGATGGCCGAGAAGGGCTGGTACCCCGCCCAGCAGGCCGATCAGCAGCAGATCAATCAGGTTCGCCAGAAGTATTCCGGCGAAGCATGACTTGCGTATAATGCAAACAGGGGGACTGCCCGGATTGTGGGCAGTCCCCCATGTTCGCTTGGGATTATTCGCTCAGCACCTCGTACACCCGCCGGTAAGAATCCTTGATGGCGTACTTCTCGGTGAACAGGCCGCCCCAGGGGCTGTTCAGGCGATAGACGTAGTTGTCCGTCGGCAGGCCGGGGTTGTCCGTCAGGCCCCAGATGGACACCGCCACCAGCGGGTTTTTGCCGTCCTGGTACAGCTCGGTGAACATCCGGAAGAGGTCGGCGTAGAACGCCGCGTGGCGCTCGGCCTGCTCCGGGTCGAAGTTGCGCACGGCCATCTCGGTGATCTGCACCTCCAGGCCCGCGCTGGCGTAGCCCAGTATCGCGTCGCGGATCATGCCGATGTGGCTCTGCTCCAGGCAGCCCTCTTGCACGCCGTAGCCGCCGATGTAGCCCTGCATGCCGATGCCGTCCAGCAGCTTGCGCGGCGCGCCGTTGGCGTCCGTGGCGTAGTGGTTCACGCTGTCCGCCAGGGCCAGCATCGCGGCGGCCTTATCGGGGAAATAGGCGTTGTAGTCGTTGTAGTACAGCTTCAGATCGGAGCCGAGGCGCTCCACGCTGTCACGGGCGCACAGGAACGCGAACTCGACGTAGTCGTCGCCCAGGCACTCCCTGAACAGGTTCGGGCTGCCGCCGCGGGTGGTGCGCAGGTGGCGGGGATCGCCGGCAACGTATTCGCCCGCGCTGTCGCCCACGGCCTCGTTGACCACGTCCCAGCAGTAGATCAGGCCGGGGAACGCCGTCTCGAAGTGGGTCAGCACCGCGTCGATGTAATAGCGCGTGCGCTCGCGGACGGTGTCGCTGTCGGCGTAGGGCTTGGAGGGATCGTAGCCCTCCCGGAAGAACCAGTCGCACATGTAGGCGTCCCACACCAGCACGTGGCCGCGCACGGCGATGCCGTGGGCCTGGGCCCAGGTCAGCATGGCGTCGGCCGCGGTGTAGTTCATCACGGGCATGCCGTCGGCCGCGGCGCGGGAGGCCCGCTCGTCCAGCAGGGAATAGGCCTTCAGCTCGTTGGTGGGCGTGATGCTGTTGAAGTTGCCGGACACCATGTCCAGCATCGGCGGGTTGCGCAGGTCGTAAAAGGACAGCGCCGCGCCCAGCTTAAAGCCGTAGTTCTCGGTCAGCGTATACATCGGCGCGAATTCCTCCTCGGCCAGCGCGGCCGGAATCCCCGTCAAAAGCAGCGCCAGCAGCATTGCAAGTATCCTCGTCAGCTTCATCGTGATCTCCTCCGTTTATTTGAGCGTCGTCGACGCGGCCTTTTTGATGGCCGCCTGGTGCAGCGAACAGACCTTGTTGGTGCCGTGGGTGCGGCTGTTGGTGAAGTGGATGCAGTGATGGCCGTTGAAGTTGTTGTCCTTGATGGAGCCGCTGCCGTGGGGCATGCCGTTGATGGACGCGGCGTAGTTCGTGCCGTTGATGGTCACAAACACCGCCCGGCGGTTCCAGGACCAGGTGCCGCCGTAGGCCTTCTTCATCGCGGCGGTGTCGGCGGCGGTCAGCGGCTGGCAGTCGGCGTGGTTCGTGCCGCCGTTGCGCCGCTCCCGCCAGGTCAGGCCGGTCTCCACATCGGTGATCTGGGCCGTGACGCCCCTGGCGAATATCTTCTGGATGTCGCTGGTCCACCAGTCCATCTCCTTGGCGGTGCCCTTCGCGGGCCTCAGCCCGGAGCCGGAGGACGCCGTCGACGACTTTTCAGACGTCTTGCTGTCGGACAGGTCGGAGAGGTTGACATAACCGGTCTTTGAACCGATGGTCACCCGGCAGGCGCTGCCCTTCGTCGCGGTGACGGTCACCGCTTCGTTCAGCTTCAGCGTGGCGATCACGTTGCCGCCGGCGCTGTAGACCTTCACGCCCTCGTGGTTGGCGTAGGCGGTGGAGGATTTGGGCTGGGCCGACTCGGCCGTCGACGCGGAGGTAGCCACGGGAGAAGCGCTCAGGTCGGCCTTGCGCACATAGCCCGTCCGCCCGCCGGAGGTCACCTGGCAGACCTTGCCCTTCGTCGCGGTGACGGTCACCGCTTCGTTCAGCTTCAGCGTGGCAATGGTATCTCCGCCGGCGTCGTACACCTTCGCGCCGTCCCGCTTGGCGTAGGCCGTCACGGTCTTGGCCGGGGCGGACGTCGCCGCCGGCGTCGCGGCGGGCGCGGCCGCCTGGGTGAGGTCGGACTTCATCATGTAGACCGTCTTGCCGTCGCGCTCCACCCGGCAGACCTTGCCCTTCACGCCGGTGAGCGTCAGCTTCGTGTCCGCGGGCAGCGTGCCGATGACTTCGCCCTGGGCGTCGTACACCTTCGCGCCGTCTTTGGCGGTATATACGGTCTTCTGCTCGGCCAGCGCCCCGGCGGTCAGCGCCAGCGCCAGCGCGGCAAATATCAGCAGCAACATAATGCGTCGATGAGATCGGGTCATCATGTAAATAGCCTCCGGATTATCAAAGTTTCCCATATTATATTACATAATTATGTCAAAATCAAGTGCTAAGCGCATATTTTTGCCGATTTTCCGTATAAATCCATTCATTATTAACATATTGTGGTCATAAATGGGCCCGAGCGGACGACGCGGCACGCTTTTGAGCGGCGGGCATAGGATGCAATGTGGGCCGGGCACGGACCCGCGCCCAAACCCGCAAGGAGGAATGAGCCATGTCTTTCTACAGCTACAAGAACGCCAACTCGGAATGCTGCCCCGGCGTCGTCAGCGGCAACATACTGACCGGCCTGAACCAGCGCGTGTGCGTGCAGGTCAAGAACGTCTACGACAGCTGCATGCAGCAGGAGCAGCTGGACGACAAGCGCATCGTCATCGAGAACATCGTGCCGGTGCTGCCGGGCAACGACTGCCTGGGCAACAGCGGGCGTCCCTGCGCCTGCGAATGCGAGGGCAACCGCTGCAACTGCGAGTGCCCGCCGGCCAGCATCCCCATCACCCACGACGAGGCCGTTCAGAACGCCGAGAACAGCCCGAACCCCCTGCCCCGCCCCTACGGCGCGTGGACGTTTGAGAGCTGCCGCAGCTCCACCACGGCGGGCCGCATCAGCAACCTGAGCGTGGAGCGCATGACCGACCGGCCCCAGTTCGCCCGGGTGCGCTGCACCGTGGACGTGCCCCTGGACGTGCTGTTCCTGGACCAGCGCTGCCAGGAGTGGATGGGCCAGACCGTCGTGAAGGTGGACAAGGACATACTGCTGTGCATCCCCGACGATTCCATCATCCCCTTCACCCTCGAGAGCCTCGTGAGCGCGATTTGCGTGTCCGGCACTTACATCGGCAACTGCTCCTTTGACATCACCGTCTGCGTCACCGTCGTGCTGAAGGTGCTGGCGGAGGTGGACATACTGATCCCCACCTACGGCTTCTGCCAGGTGCCCCCCTGCGAGGAGTTCGCCGAGAACGTGTGCGACGAATTCTTCAGCTTGCCTTTGTTCCCCCAGTCCTCCTGCGCACTGGAGCCCGTGGGCGACGCCGCCGGTTGCGGCGGCACCACCGGCAACGGCACCACCACCAGCGCCACCGGCGGCTGCTACAGCTGCGGCCCGGTGAATCCGGTGCGGCCCGCCCGGGTCAGCCAGTGCAGCAACTGCGGCACCACCTGCGCCGGCGGCGGCAGCCTGTGCCCCCGCTGCGGCAGCACGATGACCAGCATGAACTGACAGAACCGATAGAACTGAGGCCCATGCCGAACCGGCATGGGCCCGAATATTACCGTTGACAAATACTATTATATGTGTTATACTGAAGTCGTCAGAAGGGTGGGCTGCGCATGAGACAGTGGTCCGGCAGAGAGGTCATAGCGGAGCTGTTGAAGGATGGCTGGTTTGAGGTGGGCTGCGCGGGCAGTCATCACCAATTCAAGCATTCGGTGAAGAAGGGGCGCGTGACCGTCAAAGCGCCATGCAAAAGCCTGCCGAGAAGAACGCTCGACAGCATTGAACAGCAATCCGGCCTGAAATTCAGATAGACACCATCCAATCGAAAGAGGTAGAACATGAAAAAGACAGATCGCTATTTCTATCCCGCGGTATTCAGCTATGATCCGGATGAAGAAATCGCCGTCGTTTTTCCCGATCTGGACGTAGCCACCAGCGGTGAAAACGACGACGATGCGCTGATCTCCGCCCGGGAATTGCTGGGGCTCACGATGGCTGGTTTGGAGGAAGACGGGGAGCCGATCCCCGAGCCGACCCGTCTGAAGGATATCGCTCTGGAGGAGAACGAGCGCGCCGTACTGGTGGACGTGTATATGCCCTCCGTTCGCCTGGCCCACGTCAATCGTTCGGTCAACCGCACGGTGACGCTGCCCGCCTGGCTGAACGCCGCCGCGCTGGAACGCGGCATCAACTTCTCGCAGGTGCTGCAGGAGGCCCTGCGGTCGCAGATCGGCGTATGAGGTCAAACGGTTGAGGCCCATGCCAACTCGGCATGGGCCTCTGCTGTTTGGTCATTGTCATTGCTTCTTCAGCACCCACACATACCTGCCGGTATCCTCGCGGCTGCCGTGGTAGTCGCCGAAGACGTCCATCACCCGATAGCCGCACAGCTCGGTGAGGTACAGCATCTCCTGCCGGTAGGTCTGGCGCATCTTCAGCGGCCGGACGCGCTCGGCGACGACCTGGCCGTCCGGGCCGAGTGTCTCGAACTTCCAGTTCCCGGACATGATCTGCGTGGCGGGGTCGTAGGTGATCGCGTTGTAGATCTTCTCCCGTTGGCCGTCGCTATTGGTGTACTCCAGGCGGAAGGTATAGTCGTCGGTGCGGGTCTGCATCTGCTGCGCCTGGAAGACCGGGTGCGGCGCGAAGGTGTTCAGCGTCAGTATGCCGCCGTCGGTCAGGCAGCTTCGGATGTTCATGAGCGCCTTGCGCTGATCCTCGGGCGTCAGCAGGTGCATGAAGCCGCTGCGGGCGATGATCGCCAGCGAGTATTTGCGGTCGCTGTGAAAGTCGGTCATGTTGGCCGGGAAGACGCGCGGATGCAGGCCCATTGCCGCCGCCTTGCGGCGGGCGACGTCGCACATGGCCTCCGAAATGTCCGTGCCCTCCGCGTCCAGGCCTGCCTGGAGCAGGTACAGCAGCACCGCGCCCGTTCCGCAGGCGATGTCGATGGTCCCGGCCCCGCCACAGCGCCTGGCCAGGTCCAGGTAGAATTCCCGGAAGCCCTCGTAGTTGTCGTGCTCGCGGTACATCACATCCAGGTAGGCGTCATAGTTCTCCGCCACATCCCGATAATCATGAAGATCCATAGGCCATCCCTGCTCTCTCGGCGCCCCTACTGCCTATTGCCTAATGCCTATTGCCTATTTCCCTACGTCAACTCACTCTTCCCCGTATACAGCTCGTAGTACCTGCCCTTCATGGCCAGCAGGTCGTCGTGGTCGCCGCGCTCGATGATCTCGCCGTTCTCCAGCACCATGATGGCGTCGGCGTTGCGCACGGTGGACAGGCGGTGGGCGATGAC
>JAFYBB010000332.1 GCA_017540445.1 Clostridia bacterium
ATCGGCACCGACGAGCGGTACCCGCTGATCACCTCCCCCCGCGACTTGCTGGTTGGCGATGTGGTGTGCTTCGACACGGTGCAGGACCGGGACCCCAGCGACCACATGGGCTTTTACATCGGCGGCAACCGGTTCGTGGACGCCTCCTCGACCGGCGAGGTCAAGATCAGCCCGCTGGAGGACTACTACCTCGAAAGATTCACCGGCGCGCGCCGGTACGCGCAGGTCTACTATTACCTGCCCACGGGGCAGCAGATCTCGGACTGGCTGGATCAGACCGGCATCCCCGAAAGGCTGAAACCCGTGCGCGACTGGATCGATTCCCTACGCCTGGGCGAGCGCCTGCAGCCGGTGCGCGACTGGTTCGACGCGCTGGACATACCGGGGCGGCTCCGGCCCGTGCGGGACTGGTTTGACGGGCTCGACATTCCCGGCAGGGCCAACCGGCTCTGGGACAGGGCCCGAAATCTGTGGCACAGCGTCACCGGACAAAACTGACGTTACGGATTATACAAGCATCATCCATCATCAAGGAGGTCGTACCATGAGATTCAAGGCCATACTCGCCGAAGCCGCGCGCAAGCGCTATCCCCTGTCCATCATGCTGTTCGTCATCAGCGTGCTGGTCATCCCCTTCCCCTACCTGTTCATCCGCTTCGGCCTGGAGCTGACCAGCGCCTGGTGGACGGCCTTTGGCATCGTGCTGGGCATCGTCGTGGCCGGGCTTGTGGCGGGGCTGGCCTCGCTGGTGGAGGACATCCACGACATATCGATGCACACGGTCGGCTTCGACCTGGAGGTCACAGAGCCCGAGGAAGCGGAGGAAGGGGACGCGGCGGAGGAAACCGCTCAGGAAGGCGAGCAGTAAGCGCCCTGCCCATAGACATGCGGAGGGCCGCGTCGCATCAGACGCGGCCCTCCGCATGTTTCCTCAGAATTCTTCCATAAACACCGACCCGTCGTAGCCGCTCATGGCGATGGCGTACTGCCGGAGCGTGCCGCCGGCGTCGGTAAAGCGCAGGCCGTAGCTTGGAATGTCGCCGGGGAAGGCGATCTTCACGACCAGCGGCGCGTCCGGGCCGATGCTGTCCCGCTCGTAGATCACTTCGCTGTCGAAGGAGATGCTGCTGTCCTGGGCCACGTCCGAGAGGGACAGCGACAGCAGCTGCACGCCGGTCACCGTCTGATCGTCCATCATTATCGTGACGTACTCGCCGTCCGCGTCGATGACCACGGCGTTCGGCGTGGCCTCCGCCCAGTCGGCCCGCACCAGCTCCGGCCGGATAAACTGAAGCGAGCGCAACAACCCTGTAAAACGCCGGCCCCAGTCCTCCGAGAGCGCCTCGGGCCATTTGCCTACGGCCACCGCGAAGTTGTCCGGGCCGTCCACGGCGTAGTAGCCCTCCACCATGTTCCCGCCGCCGGCGCTATTCTTTTTGAAGAAGTGCATCGCGTCCCCGTACTGGGTGGTGTCCTCGCTGTACGCGACGCCCTCGGGCGCGTTCAGCTCCAGGAACTTCCAGGGCAGCACGCCCACGCGCTCGGGCGTCATGATTTCAAGGGATGCCTGCACGTCCGCGTCCCTGGGGCGGATCGTCACGCTCCCGCCGTCCTCCGGCGCGCCCGCGTCCACGGTCATGACCCCGGGATCGTACAGAAACGAAAAGCCCAGATCACCGTCGGACCAGGTTTCGATGGCCGGGTCCACGTCCACGTACTCCACCAGGTACTTCGACAGGATGTAGCCGTATTGCCCGTCGTAGCGGCAGTAGGTGAAGTCGCCCCAGGCCGGGCTGGTCTCGGCGTCGGTGACCAGGGCGTACAGCGGCACCTGCGCCAGCCGTTTGCCGGCGGTGCTGGGCGCGTCGCGCAGGGACACCCATTCCTCGCAGAAGTCGACCATCATCACCTTTTTGAGCGGCTCCGCCAGCGCGCCGCCCATGATCAGCGCGGCCAGCGCCATTGCGACGATCAGGCACATGATCCTGCGCGTCATAACGATACCCCCTTTCACACAGCTGTTTTGCTCCCCCCATTTTAACATAAAACCGCCGTGGATACAACCGTGTCGCGGCATTTCTACAGCGCCAAAATCACAATCGCCGCTTTACATCCGATGGCGTTTATATTATAATGAAGCGGTAAAGCCAGCCCGGGAGGAGATACTATGTTTGGACGCAGGCCGGACGGAAGGCGGGTCAAGGGAATGGACCCGATCATGCGCATCACGCCCTACATCATGCCCATGCGCTGCGACGCTCAGGTCTTCCTGAAGCATCGCGCCGATCTGGAGGTGCTGTTCGACTACACCCGCCGCCAGAAGCTGGAAAAGGGCGAGCAGATCTCCTACATGCAGATCATCATCGCGGCGTATGTGCGCGCCATCAGCCGCAACCCGGCGGTGAACCGCTACATCATGAACAAGCAGGTGTTCGCCCGCAACAACTGCTCCGCCGCGTTCACGATATTGAAGGACCCCCACGACATCGACAAGGGCGAGGCCGTGGTGAAGATCAAGTTCGACCTGCGCGACACGGTGTACGACGTGCGCGACCGCATCGTCGCCGCCGTCGCCGCCAACCGGGGCGACCAGCCCGCGGGCTTCATCGACAAGCTGCTGGGGTTCGTGTTCTCGGTGCCCGGGCTCGCCACCGTCATCGTGGCCCTGGTGCGCCTGCTGGACCGCTACGGCATCGCGCCGTCGGTGCTGATGGAGGAGCTGCCCTTCTACGTGGGCATGTACATCACGAACACCGCGTCCATCCGCCTGCACGACGTGAACCATCACCTGTACAACTGGGGCAACGTGGGCCTGTTCTTCGGCATGGGCACCGAGGAGCGGGTGGCCGTGGTGGAGAACGGCGCGGCCAGGATGAAGCGCTACCTGCCCATCGGCATCACCGCCGATGAGCGCGTATGCTCCGGCGCCCACTACGCCCGGTTCTTCAACGACATGAAGCGCTTCCTGGAGCACCCGGAGGTGCTGGAGACGCCCCCGGAGGAGGTCCGCTTTGACGAGGGCTGCGAATACCACCAGCCCAAATAGCGCACTTTATCACCATATTACAGAAACAGAGGCCTGACCCATGCCGAAGCTCATTCGCGACCTGACGACGGGCAGCGTGCCAAAGACGCTGCTGCGCTTTTCGCTGCCGCTTTTCATGTCAGGGCTTTTGCAGATGGTCTACAACATGGTGGACATGATCGTCGTCGGGCGCTTCGTCGGCACGCTCGGCCTGTCCGCCGTGTCCATCGGCGGCGAGGTGCTGATGCTGATCACGTTCGTGGCCATGGGCTTTTCCAACGCCGGGCAGATTTTGATCTCCCGCTACGTGGGCGAAAACCGGCGGGACAAGGTCGGCGAGATGGTGGGCACGCTGTTCACGCTGCTGATGAGCCTGGCGGTGATCATCATGGGCGTGTTCCTCTTGACCTACCGGCAGATCATCAACTGGCTGAACACGCCTGAGGACATCTGGGAGTACACGCGGCAGTACAGCGTGACCTGCGTGTTCGGCATCGTGTTCATCTACGGCTACAACCTGGTTTCCGCGATACTGCGCGGCATGGGCGATTCCAGGCACCCGTTTATGTTCATCGCCATCGCTTCCGTCATCAACGTCATACTGGACGTGTTGTTCGTGGGCCCGCTGGGGCTGGGGCCGCGGGGCGCGGCGCTGGCCACGGTGATCGGCCAGGGCGTGAGCTTCCTGTTCGCGCTGCGGCTATTGTACAAGAGCCGCGAGCACATCGGCTTTGACTTCAAGCCCGCCCACTTCCGCCTGTATCCGTCGGTCACCAAGCCGCTGATCTCGCTGGGCATACCGATGGTCATACAGTCTGCCGCCATCACGTTTTCGATGCTGTTCGTCAACGCCTACATCAACACCTACGGCACGGTGGCCGTGGCGGTGACCGGCGTGGCCCGGAAGATCGAGAGCATGATCAGCGTGATCTCCCAGGCCATATCCTCCGCCGGCGGCGCGATGATCGCCCAGGCGCTGGGCGCGGGCAAGGTCAAGCGCGTTCCGAAGGTGGTGCTGCACGCACTGTGGATACTGGCGATTCCGGCCAGCCTGTTCGCGCTGGTCACCGCCCTTCGGCCCGAGTGGCTGTTCGGCCTGTTCTCCGACGACGCGCAGGTGCTGGCGATGGCGATCACCTACATCCCCGTGGCGATGATCCAGTACCTGGGCTGCGCGCTGCGCCCGCCCGGCTTCGCGCTGATCAACGGCTCGGGCAACTCCAAGCTGAACCTGCTGGTGGCGCTGCTGGACGGCATGTTCTGCCGCATCGGCCTGGCGCTGCTGCTGGGCGTCTCGATGGGCATGGGCATCATGGGCTTCTGGCTCGGCAACGCCCTGTCCGGCCTCGTGCCGTTCTTGATCGGCGGCACCTACCTGATCTCCGGCGCGTGGAAGCGCCGCGCCTCCGCATGACCGCACGCGTTTGAGAAAGGACGATACCCATGAAAAAGGCCAGCCTCACCCTGCACCCGGATTATCAGATCGGGAGCATCTCCCCGCGGCTGTTCGGCGCGTTCCTGGAGCCCATCGGCTCCATGGTGAACGGCAGCATGTACAACCCGAAGCATCCCTCATCGGACGAACAGGGCCTGCGTGCCGATTTCTACCAGGCGCTCGCCAAGACCGGCCTGCCCTGCGTGCGCCTGCCGGGCGGCAACTTCGTGTCCGGCTGGCAGTGGAAGGACTCCATCGGCCCCCGCGAGGCCCGCAAGGCGCATCTGGACCCGGCGTGGTTTCAGTACATCCCCAACGACGTGGGCCACGACGAGTACCTGCAGTGGGCCGAAAAGGCCGGCGCTGAGCCCATCTACACGGTGAACCTGGGCACGGGCACCGTTCAGGACGCCATGGACTGCGTGGAGTACACCAACTTCGCCGGCGACACCTGGTGGTCGGACCTGCGCAGGAAGCACGGCAGGGAAAAGCCCTACAACGTCAGGACCTGGTGCCTGGGCAACGAGATGGACGGGCCCTGGCAGATCGGCTCCTGGGAGCGGGACCCCCACGGCTACGGCGTGCGGGCCCACGAGGCCAGCAAGGCCATGAAGTGGATCGACCCGAGGATCGAGACCATCGCCTGCGTGTCGTCCTCGCCGTTTCTCAGCCACTACCCCGACTGGGACCTGCGGGCGCTGGAGGCGTGCTACGATTCGGTGGATTACATATCGCTGCACCACTACCACAGCGCGCCGCCGGACATGCCCCAGGCGCTGCTGGCCGGGTATCAGGCCTTTGAGGATTACATCCGCACCGAGATCGCGCTGTGCGACTACCTGCGCGCGAAGCTGCGCACCACCAGGACCATGCTGCTGGCGCTGGACGAATACGGCAGCATGATACGCCCCCGGGGCGAGACGCACCTGGGCCTGGGCGGGCGGCAGAACGACATGTTCTTCCGCTTCGACCCGAACCGGACCTACGTGCGCCACGACCCGAACGACTGGTCCACCCTCAGAAACCCGCCCATGAATGATGAGATGCTGTCCGCGCTGGGCACCGCCAGCACAATGCTGGTGATGCTGCGCCACGCGGACAGGATCAAAATCGGCTGCGCCACCGGCGGTTTGCACTGCCTGTGCCGCACGGACCGGGAACACGCCTGGAAGGGCGCGGCCTACTACCCCTTCACCCAGATGATCAACTGGGCCAGGGGCGTGTCCCTGATGTGCCGGGTGGAATGCGAGAAGTACGACGTGCCGGGCTACGCCATCGACGACATGAACCAGTACCGGGGCTTCAGCGACGTGGACACCGTACAGGCCGCCGCGGCGCTGGACGGGGAGCACGGCGAACTGACGGTGTTCGTCATCAACGCCGACCTCGATTTGCCCCAGCAGCTCACGCTCGACGCGCGCGCCTGCGATGGCTGGCGCTTTGTTGAGCACATCGAAATGCACGCCAAGGCGCCCGGCGACGAGAACACCTGGGAGCGGCCGGACGCGCTCGTTCCGCGCATTGTGCCCGGCGCCCGTTTTGAATCCGGCAAGGTCACCGCGAAGCTGGAAAAGGCGTCCTGGAACGTGTTCCGCTTTGTGCGGGACGCCGAATGAGTCGAAGGAGGTGCGCGCATGAGCTCAAATGAAGCCGTCTTCCCCCGGCGCGGCAACCCGCTGCTGCCCGAGGGCGTCGCGGACAACCGCTTCCCCGACCCCCACATCAAGATCTTCACCAACCCGGACACGGGCCGGGAGAACATGTACGTCTATGTGGGCCACGACGAGGGCCGGGACCGCTTCATCATGCGGGACTGGTACGTGATGTTCAGCGAGGACCTGGTGCACTGGCAGTGCCGGAAGACGCTCTCCCGAGAATACACCTATCTGCCGGACGATTCTGTGGACTGCTGGGCCTGCGACGTGGTCCAAAGCCCCTGGGACGGGCGGTACTACCTGTACTACTCCAACGGCGGCGAGTCCACCGGCGTGGCGGTCAGCGACCGGCCGGAGGGGCCCTTCGCGGACGCGCGGGGCAAGACGCCGATACTGCCCAAGGGCATCACCCCGACCAACTCCTACGACCCGGACGTGATCCTGCCCGACGCGGACGACCCCCGGGCCTGGATCGTGTTCGGCAGCGACTGGACGGACCACTACTGGGCCATGCAGCTCAGCGAAAACATGATCGACGTGGTCCCCGGCACGGCCCGCAAGGTGCCGGTCTACCCTTCAGACGGCACCCCTGAGGAGCTTCTGGGCGAGCTGCGCTCCGACCAGGCCGAGGCCTTCCGCTATGGCGACCGGTGGTACCTTTATTGGGCCGGGCGCTACGCCGTATCCGACCACCGCCTGGGGCCCTACGTCTTCCGGGGCAACATCGGCGCGGACATCCCCCACTACCCCGACGGCAGGGCCTTCATCGACCACGGCTCCTTCGTGGAATGGAAGGGCCAGTGGTACTACGCCGTCAGCTGCGGCCTGGAGAGCTGGTCCTACCGCCAAAGCTGGCTGATGTATCTGCACTTCTGCGACGACGGCACGCTGATGTTCGACGAACAGATCCGCGAATGCGGCGTCGGCCAGTACTGGGCCCGCTGGGAGAAGATCCAGGCCTCCTGGTACATGCAGATCGACGCGCCCCACCTGCGCAAGATCGAGCTGAAAGAAAACGGCAGGCACGCAGGCTTTGCCATCTCCCAGCAATCCGGCACCCACCGCGCAAGCTACCCCCATGTGTACGACATGCGGGAAGACATGCAAATGACGCTCCGCCTGCGGGGCGAGGCCGGCAGCAGCATCGCCGTTCTTGAGGACGGCAGGCCCATCGGGAAATTGACCCTGCCCGAAACCCTGGAGGATTTTACCGATGTAAGCATGCCGCTGAGGAATAGCAGCGGTGAACACGACCTTATGCTTGAGCTGACCGGAAACATATCGATAGAGCACTTCAGTCTGGCTTAGCAATCATTATTCATTTTTCAGTCTTCAGTCTTCAGTATTCATTTAGAAAATCCTGTCGGGTACCAATGAATACTTAATACTGAAAACTGAAGAATGAAAAATACAAAGCGAAAATCCTGCCGACATCCGTCGACAGGATTTTCGCTTTGGTACACCATCAGGGGCTCGAACCCTGGACACCCTGATTAAGAGTCAGGTGCTCTACCAACTGAGCTAATGGTGCATGTCCTTGACTGCCCGAACATTATAGCGCGATTTCGGGCGGTTGTCAATAGATGTTTTCGGCTAAATTCGGTTGAATTGTGTAGATAATTCCGTTTTTTTATGTTAAGTCCGTTATCTGCGTTGCATCGCGCCCGCAAAAAAGGTAAAATGGGTTTTGGTTGAAACTGGGTATAACAACAAATGACCGCTGGAGCACGATTATGCACAGATGTTTCGCGTTCCTCCTCGCCGCCGCGTGCCTGATACTCTTGGCCGCGGGCGGGCTCTGCGAAGCCGGGGCCATGCCCGACGCGCAGACCTACCGCATCGAGGTGGACATCACCAATCAGATCACCACCGTCTTTCGCACCGACGACCGCTCCGTCGCGTGCCAGATGATCTGTTCCAGCGGGCTCGGGCAGAGCACGCCGCTGGGAACCTTTCAGCTGGAGCCCTCCCGCGAGCGGGACCGCTCCGAGTGGTATTACATCGACAAGTACAAGTGCTTCGTGAAGTACCCGACGCGCATACAGGGGCCGATACTGTTCCATTCGCTGCCCTACCTGGGCATGGATATGTCCCGGGTGGACAGGGAGGCCGAGGAAGAATTGGGCGCGCGCGCTTCCCACGGCTGTATCCGCCTGCGCTGGGAGGACGCCCAGTGGATCTCGACCCACTGCGCCGACGGCACCACCGTCGTGCTATTCGTCGGCGCGGCGAAAAAGCCGGCGCTGCGGGAGGCGCTGTTGAGGAAGAGCTTTCGCGCGGACAGGGGCATGGCCTACCAGGACTATCTGAGGTCCGCCTGCGGCGACGGCGTCTGGGCCACGCTGGGCCTGGGCACATCCGGCGACGCGGTCACCGCGCTGCAACAAAACCTCGCCGCCCTCGGCCTGCTGGGCGGCGACAGCACCGGCCTCTATGACGAGGCCACCGCCGCCGCGGTGGCCCGTTACCAGTGCCTGGCCGGCATGTCGCCGACGGGCGTCGCCAATGCCCTGCTCTGCGACATGATCGAATCCGACGCTTCGGATACTGCCGATTGACCCCTGTTTAAGGCTTGTAGATCACCAGGTCGCCCAGCTTCCCGCTGTAGCAGCGCGTCACCTGGACGCGCTTGAAGTCGCCCCAGTACCAGCTCTTTTTCATGTAGTCCGGTATGTTCGCCGCGATGCTGCGGGCGGCATAGCCGTAGAACTCGTCGAGGGTCACCTTCCCATTCCCGTCATCATCCGCCGCGAGGGCGTGGGTCCACACGCCCTTGCTCTCGTTGTACCCCAGGCCCTGCAGCATGAAGAACGTGAAGAAGTCCACGGCCTTGTTCGTGTCCGAAACATTGTAGTACGTCGCCCGGGTGTTCGACGCGGCGGTGAGCACGGCGATCCTGCCGCCCTGATCGTCCAGCTGCCAGGTCATGTCCTGCAGGAAGGTGCCGCTGTAGCACGAATCGATGATCAGCACCACGCGGCCCCGTATGCGTTTGACGCAGTTGAACAGCTCCTGGCTGGTGATGTAGTAATTGGCGTTGTTCGGATGGTCGGTATAGCCGGGCAGCGACATCCTGTAGCCGGTGTAGTTGCTGTTCATGTGGCCGTGGGAGCACAGGTAAACGATGCTGACGTCGTCGTCCGCCGCGTCCGCGAAGAACGTGGATATGCCGGAGAACAGCTGGGTCTTGCCCGGATTGCCCATGACCCTGGTGCTGTAGCCCTTCCCGCCGAAATCGGCGCTCTCAAACACCCTGGCCATGCTCCTGCCGTTGTTTTTGGGGAAGGGCAGATACCCGTCGTAGCCGCTCTCGGCGTAGGAATAGGCCGCGAACAGGCGGTATCTGGTCTCGCCGGACTCGGGCTCCGCGGGCAGCACCGACACGTCGACGGTGGCGGACAGGCCGTTGTTGGTGACGGCGGTGATCGTGGTCCGGCCCACCGCGTTGAAGGTCACGCAGCCGCCGGCGTCCACCTCGGCGACGGCGGGATCCTTCGATGTGAAGATCACCGTGCCCATCTCGTCCGGCGCGCCGAACGTCCACTTCAGCTGCTCGCCCACATCGCCCAGGCGCTGGCTGATGGACGCCGGCTCGACGGACAGCCGCGTGGGCGCGGGGACCACGTTGACGCTGCACGCGGCGGACGCCCCGCCGCCGACGCTGGCGGTGATGACGGCCGTGCCCACGCTGCGCGCGATGACCCTGCCCGTGCGGCTGACCGTCGCGACGGCGCTGTCGGAGGAGTCGAAGCTCAGGCCGGCGGCGTCGCCGTCGCCGTTGACGCTGGCCTTCAGCGTCAATCTCTGGCCGACGCCCAGGCTGACCTGCTCCGCATCCAGGCTGACGCTGTCGACGGACTGTGTCACGCGGACCGTCATGTTGGCCTTCAGCGCGCCGCTGACGGCCGTGACCACCGCGCGGCCCTCGCCCACCGCCGTGAGCGTGCCGCCCTCAGAGGCGGTCACGACGCCGGTGTCGTCGCTGTACAGCTGCGCCTCGACCGACCTTCCGAGCTCATCGGTCACCCGTGGTCGGCAGCTTTCCCCCGTATTCATGTAGAGCAGCGCGCTCTCAAAGGCGATGCGCTCCCCCGCTTCGGCCTTCGATACCTTCACGGTCGTCCGGGCCGTCTCGCCGCCCGCCGTGGCCGTCAGCTCCGCCGTACCGGCCTTCACGCCCTCGAGCATCCAGCAGTCGTCGGCCTTGCTCCACGCCACCGTGAATATGTTTTCATCGCTGCTGGCGAGCTTCGCGCCGGCCAGCGCCTTCGCGGAGATGTTCTCGCCGGTCAGCTCCGGCGCGGCGGCGCTCTGCCCGACCTGCAGCGTTGCTTCGCGCTGCATAAACGCGATGGACGGGGCCTTCTCGCCGGAGACCCTGACCTGCATCCAGGCCACGGCGCCGCTGGTGGAGACGACCTCGATCATCGCCACGCCGCCGGACCTGGCCGTCACCAGGCCGCCGTCTGTCACCGTGGCGACGGCGGGGTTCAGCGACCGGTATTCGGCGATGCCGCCGCGGGTCTTGATCTCGTTTTCATACTTGATTTGATGGGTCTTTCCCTTGTCCAGTTCCACGGTGTACACGTCGCTGTAGGTATTGGTCACCGGATCGAAGGCCAATTCGTAGGTGCCGTTCAGCGCCAGAAAGCGTGGGCCCTTCTCGACGGTCACGGAGACCTTGGCCGTCTTGGAATTGTGGGTCTTGACCTTCACGGTGGCCTTGCCGGGCTTCACGCCTCTGATCACGCCGTCCTGATCGACGGTGACGATGCTCTCGTCGCTGCTGGAATAGGCGCACTGGGTCATCGTGCCCTTGGTGATCGCGGCGTTGAGCTTCAGCGTCTGGCCCACGCCGATCACCGGGCTCGCGGGCGACAGGCTGACGGCGGAGGGCGCGCCGACCACCTTGACGGCGCAGCTGGCGCTGACGCCGTTGACGGCCTTGACCGTGACGGTGTACTCGCCCTTGCCCAGCCCCTTGACCACGCCCTTGGCGCTGAGGCTCAGCTTCTTCGGATTGCTGGAGGTCGCGGTGAGCTTCGCGCCTTCAAGCGTACTGCCATCGGTGCCGATCACCGTGGCGGTCAGCGCGAACTTCTGCTTCAGGCCGATGGTGACGCGCTCCCGGTTGAGGACGATCTTCTCCGGGCCGACGCCCACGTTGACGGCGCAGACCGTTTCAACGCGCTTGCCCTTTTTCAGGTGGGTATTCACGCCGTTGTGCGCGGTTACGCGAATATAGGCGGTGCCCGGTGACACGCCCAGGACCTCGCCGGTCTCGGGGTCCACGGCGACACTGCCGGTACCGTCTTCGGCGGCATAGGTGAAATCGGCGACGGTCCCCTCGCCCTCGGCGTCGATTGCCGCGGCGGTGATCGCCCTGCGCTCCCCCTCTACGAGGGTCAGGGACTTCGGCAGGGTCACCTGGTCCGGGGCGGGCAGCACCGTGACGGTGCAGTTGGCGCTCTTGCCGTTGAAGGTCCTGACGGTGATCTTCACCTTGCCGGGGCCCACGGCCGTGATGACGCCCGCATCACTGATGGTCGCGACGCGCCCGTTCTTTGTCGTGCAGGTAAGTCTGGACGCGGTGCCCGTGGGCAGGCTGGCCTTCAGCGGATAGGTCTGGCCCACGGAGAGCTTCAGCCTGGCGTCGCTGAGCGCCAGCTTGCCCGGCGCGGCCATCACGGTGACCTTGCACTTCTTCTCCACGTCGCCCAGCCGGGCGTAGACGGTGGCGGTCCCCTTCTTCCTGCCGGTCAGTTTGCCTGTCCTGCTGTTCACCCTGACGCAGGCGCTGTTGTCGGAGCGCCATGTCACGGTTCCCTCGCTGTTTCGGGGCAGCAGCGTGGCCGTCAGCGCGCTCGTCTCCTCGCCCAGGCCGATGGAAAGCGCGGCGGCGCTCAGCTTCAGGCCGGTGGCGGGCACGGGCGCGAGGGTCGGCTCCGGGGCCTGGGTCTCGGCGGGCGCTTCGGTCCCGGCGGGCACGGGCTCGTCCCCCTCGCCTTCGAGCGCCCATACGGTATATTCCTGGGGCATATCCGGCGACAGGTCCAGGCCGAGGGCGTCGTCCGTCTCGGCGAACAGCCCGGGCGCGCCGGACCATTGAGCCGGGGCGATCCGGGCGTCCACGTCGCCCGAGATCACTTCCTCCGCCGGGGCGGGGCAGGCGCCGGCGCACAGCACGGCGACCATCAGCCAGGCGATCTTCTTTATCATCATGCGCACGATTCCTCCGCGGTGTAAAACATACAATCGCCTATATTTTACCCCACCGCCGGTCATAAGTCAACGCCGAGGCCGGCGCGTTCGCGGCAAAGCTGTGTCAAATTATGGGTTTTCAGGCGGAACATGGGGCGCACATTTTACGTGAACGGCGCTTGACATTTTGTCTGTTATTTGCCATATTACAAGTATCCACCCAAGGGAGGGAGGCCGCGCCATGGACAAGGCGCCCGTCAAGCACACCGCCAGGGAGAACATGCGCCTGTTCAGGCGCTTCCTGCCCTATTTCAAGCCGCGGCTGCCCGTGCTGCTGCTGGATCTGTTCTGCGCGTCGCTGACCACGATCTGCGACCTGGTGCTGCCGCTGATCGTGCGCTACATCACCAGCATGGGCGCGACGAACCTGGCCGCACTGACCGTTTCCACCGTGGTGAAGCTGAGCCTTCTGTACGTGGCATTGCGCGTCGTGGACACGGCGGCCAACTACTTCATGCAGTCGGTGGGCCACGTGATGGGCACCCACATCGAGACCGACATGCGGCGCGACCTGTTCGCGCACCTGCAGGAGCTGCCCCACGCCTACTACAGCAACACCAAGATCGGCCAGCTGATGTCCCGCATCACCAGCGATCTGTTCGACATCACCGAGTTCGCCCACCACTTCCCGGAGGAGGTCTTCATCACCGGCATCAAGGTGGTCATCGCGTTTGTGATACTGTGCGGCATGAACGTGCCCCTCACGCTGATCATATTCGCGTCGCTGCCGCTGATGGTGCTGTGCAGCAACCACTTCGCCAAGCCCATGCGGCGCACGTTCAAGGATTCCAGGCACCAGCTCGGCGAGATCAACGCCCGGGTGGAGGACAGCCTCTCCGGCATACGCGTGGTCAAGTCCTTCGCCAACGAGGACCTGGAGAACGAGAAGTTCGCCGAGGGCAACCACGCCTTCTTCAACGTGAAGCGGCGCATGTACCACAACATGGCGGGCTTCCATTCGGTGACCCGCATGTTCGACGGCATCATGTACATACTCGTCGTGTGCATCGGCGCGATCTACATGATCAAGGGCCGCATCACCGCGGCGGACCTGGTGGCCTATCTGCTGTACGTCACAACGCTGCTGGCCTCGGTGCGGCGGCTGGTGGAGTTCACCGAGAGCTTCCAGCGGGGCATCACCGGCATTGAGCGCTTCGCGGAGGTCATGGACGTGCCCGTGGACATCCACGACGAGCCCGGCGCGGTGGCGCTGACCGACGTGCGGGGCGAGCTGGAGTTCAGGGACGTGTCCTTCGCCTACTCCGACGGCGGCGCGGACGTGCTCAGCCACATCAGCCTGCACGTCTCCCCCGGCCAGAGCGTGGCGCTGGTGGGCCCCTCCGGCGGCGGCAAGACCACGCTGTGCAACCTGATCCCCCGCTTCTACGAGCCCAATTCCGGCCAGATCCTGATCGACGGCACGGACATACGCCGCTTCACGCTGCGCTCGCTGCGCGGCCAGATCGGCATGGTGCAGCAGGACGTGTACCTGTTCTCAGGCACCGTGCTCTCCAACATCGAATACGGCCGCCCCGGCGCGAGCCGGGAGGAGGTCGTCCGCGCGGCGAAGCTGGCCGGGGCCCATGAATTCATCGCGGCGCTGGAGAACGGCTACGACACCTACGTGGGCGAGCACGGCGTCAAGCTCTCCGGCGGGCAGAAGCAG
>JAFYBB010000333.1 GCA_017540445.1 Clostridia bacterium
ATACAGCCCACCCAGTCCGACCGGGAGAACAAAGTGCGCATCAAGCTGAACCCCGTCTCCGCCACGGTCAAGGGCAAGCGCGTGGTGCTGGTGGACGACAGCATCGTGCGCGGCACCACCTGCGCCCGCATCGTGCAGCTGCTGCGCGACGCCGGGGCCGTCGAGGTGCACATGCGCTCCAGCGCGCCGCCGTTCCTGTACCCCTGCTACTTCGGCACCGACGTGGACAGCCAGGAGAACCTGATCGCCTACAAGCACACCGTGGACGAGATCGCGAAGATCATCGGCGTGGACTCACTGGGCTATTTGTCCTGCGAGAACGCCCACAAGCTGGCGGAGAACACCACGGGCTTCTGCACCGCCTGCTTTGACGGCAAGTACCCCTGCACCCCGCCCAAGAAGCCGGACAGGACCCGGTTCGAGCGGGGCGTCGAAGAATAAAGGAGTTTTTGTATGCAGAACAGTAACTCGCGATCTGAGAGCTATGCCGCCGCCGGCGTGGACATCACCGCCGGCTACAGGGCCGTCGAGCTGATGAAAGAGCACATCGCCCGCACGAACATCCCCGGCGTGGTGTCGGGCATCGGCGGCTTCGGCGGGCTGTTTGAGCTGGACATGACGGGGCTGACCCATCCGGTGCTGGTGAGCGGCACCGACGGCGTGGGCACCAAGCTGAAGCTGGCCTTTCTGATGGACCGGCACGACACCGTGGGCATCGACTGCGTGGCCATGTGCGTCAACGACATCGTCTGCTGCGGCGCAAAGCCGCTCACGTTCCTGGACTACATCGCCTGCGGCAAAAACGTGCCGGAGAAGATCGCACAGATCGTGTCCGGCGTGGCCGAGGGCTGCGTGCAGGCGGGCTGCGCGCTGATCGGCGGCGAGACCGCCGAGATGCCCGGCTTCTATCCCACGGACGAATACGACCTGGCGGGTTTCTCCGTGGGCGTGGTGGAGAAGAGCAAAATCTTCGATTCCGCCGCGGTGAAGGCGGGGGACGCGCTGATCGGGCTGCCCTCCTCCGGCGTGCACTCCAACGGCTTTTCGCTGGTGCGCAAGGTGTTCGACGTGGAGAACGGCGGCCTGGACTTCTACTGCGACGACCTGGGCCGCACGCTGGGCGAGGCGCTGCTGGAGCCCACCCGCATCTACGTGAAGCCGGTGTTGAAGCTGGCGGAGACGGTGCTGGTGAAGGCGGCCTCCCACATCACCGGCGGCGGCTTCTACGAGAACATACCGCGCAGCCTGCCCGAGGGGCTGACGGCCTGCATCGACCTGAACAAAATCGGCCCGACGCCGCTGTTCGACCGCATCGCCAGCGCGGGCCACATACCGATGCGGGACATGTACAACACCTTCAACATGGGCATTGGCATGTGCCTGATCGTGCCCGCCGACCAGGCGGACGTGGCCGTGGAGGTGCTGAGCGACTGCGGCGAGGACGCGCGCATCATCGGCGAGGTCGTGCCCGGCGACGAAAGGGTGGCGCTGGTATGAGGACGCGCATCGCGGTGCTGGTCTCCGGCGGCGGCACCAATCTGCAGGCGCTGATCGACGCCCGGGACCGGGGCGAGCTTCCCGACGGGGAGCTGGCGCTGGTGGTGTCCAACAACGCCGAAGCCTACGCGCTCAGGCGCGCCCAGGCCGCGGGCATCCCCACGACGGTGTGCCTGCGCGAGAGAGGCGAGGACCGGGCAGCCTTTGAGGCCCGGCTGCTGGACATCCTCGAGGCCAACGGCATCCAGATGCTGGTGCTGGCCGGGTTCATGGCGATACTGTCCGCCGGATTCGTGGCCCACTATCCCGACCGCATCATCAACGTGCATCCGTCGCTGATCCCGTCCTTCTGCGGCGAGGGCTTCTACGGCCTGCGCGTGCACCGGGCCGCGCTGGACTACGGCGTGAAGGTCACCGGCGCGACCGTCCACTATGTGAACGAAATCCCCGACGGCGGCAAGATCATCTGCCAGAAGGCCGTCGAGATCGAACCGGGGGACACCCCCGAGACCCTGCAGCGCCGCGTGATGGAGCAGGCGGAGTGGATACTGCTTCCGCGGGCGGCGGAAATGGTTGCCAAAGAATTGAGAAAGAGGAGTGAGGCGTATGTTTAGCGCACAGCAGGCCGTCGGCGCCACCACCTATCCGGGCCGCGGCATCATCATGGGCAAGAGCGCGGACGGCGAGCGGGCCGTGATGGCCTATTTCATCATGGGGCGCAGCGTGAACAGCCGTAACCGAGTGTTCGTGGAGCAGCCCGGCGGCATCCGCACCGAGGCCTTCGACCCGTCGAAGATGGTGGACCCCAGCCTGATCATCTACTCCCCGGTCAGGACCATCGACAACAAGGTCATCGTCACCAACGGCGACCAGACCGACACCGTCTACAGCTTCGTCGGCGACGGACGCACCTTCGAGGCCGCGCTGATGGAGCGCACCTTCGAGCCCGACGCCCCGAACTTCACGCCCCGGGTGAGCGCCATGGCTACCTTTGAAGGTGGCGATTTCAGCCTGGACATGGCCATACTGCGCGCCGGCGACGCCGAGGGCAGCTGCTGCCACCGGGTGTTCTGGAAGTACGAGCGCGTGGCGGCGGGGAAGGGCTACTTCCTGCACACCTATCTGAAGGACGGCAATCCCATCCCCAGCTTCACCGGAGACCCGGAGACGGTGGCCCTGGACGACGGCTCGGCCTTCCAGATCGCCGAGGCGCTGTGGAAGGGCCTGAACGCGGATAACCGGGTCTCGCTGTGGGTCTGTACCCGCGACCTGAATACCGGCAGGACCGATACCGCCATCATCAACGCGAACGCATAACGGAGGGCATATCATGGCACATGAAATCCAACTGAAGTACGGCTGCAACCCCAACCAGAAGCCCTCCCGCATATTCATGGAGG
>JAFYBB010000031.1 GCA_017540445.1 Clostridia bacterium
CTGGCTGGTGACGGCCTCGGAGGTGTGCAGCGCGTCCTCCGGGAACGCGCCCAGGGCGTACAGCCGCCGGATCAGCGCCATGCCGTCCAGCCAGCTCTGAGGCACGTCTCCGAGGCCCGCGGGCCGGGCGGCGTACTCCGCGGGCGTGGCGCAGGCCAGCACCGCGCACTCGGCCAGGTAGTGGGGGATGTCCGACAGCGACGCCGCGATGGGCACGATGCCCTGGGCGTTGAACGCCGCCACGGCCTGCTCCAGCTGGTCCCAGGTCTCGGGCAGCGGCACGCCATAGCGCTCGAACAGGTCGGTGTTCACGAACAGCCCCTCGTAATAGGGCCGGGCCGGTATGGCGTAGATCTGCCCGTCCGCCTCCCGCAATATGTCGCTCGTCTCCAGGTTCAGCCCGGGATAGGCGGCGTTGATCTCTGAGATCGGCACCATCATCCGCAGTATCGGCGCGGAGTCGGCGCTGCAGGCGAAGAAGAACAGCACGTCCGGTTCGTTGCCCACCGCGAAGTCGCTGAGCACCCGGGTCTTCCAGCCCTCGTCGCTGGTGGCGGAGTCGTCCTCCACCCGGTTGCCGGTCTGCTCCTCATAGGCGTGCAGCAGCTCCACATAGGCCCCCGCCGCCGCGTCCTCCCCCGCGAAGCAGCTGACCGTGCGCAGCGTAACGCCCTCGGCGGCCGCCGCGGGGAGGAGGAGGGAGAGAAGGATGATCAACAGTCGTTTCATAGGTGCCTCCTGAGTCATGGGGACGGTTCTCTTGACTCATTTCTTCTGTGGAATGAGTCAAGAGAACCGTCCCCATGACTCATCTTTCGTCGCTTTGAGGTATGTCCAACGTTACCCGCGTTTTGCCGTCGGGGTCGGAGAGGACGCGGATGCCGGCGCGGCCGGCGTAGATCAGGCGCAGGCGGTCGCTGATGTTGGCAAGGCCCAGGTGCGCGCCGCCCTCGCTGTCGCCGCGCAGGGCGGCGTCGATGCGCTCCCGGTCCTCGGGCTGCAGGGGCTGGCCGCTGTTGACGACCTCCAAAAGCAGCGCGTCGCCGCTGCGGGCGCAGCGCAGGCGGATCTCGCCGCCGCCCGCCGGGGCGATGCCGTGCTCCACGGCGTTTTCGATGATGGGCTGCAGCGTCAGCACCGGCACGATGGCGTCCAGGCTGTCCGGCGCGGCGTCGATGCCGGTCTTCAGGCTGTCGCCGAAGCGCAGGCCCACGAAGTAGAAGTAGGCCCGGGCGACCTCCAGCTCCTCCTTCAGCGACACCATGCGCCGGTTGTTGCGGGACATGCCCGCGTTCAGCAGCACGCTGAGGGACTCCACCATCGCCGAGATCGTGTCGCTGCCATCGATGCGCGCCTGCCAGTTGATGGTCTCCAGCGCGTTGTTGATGAAGTGGGGGTTGATGCGGCTCTGCATGGCCTGGATCCGGGCGTCCCGCAGGGCGATCTCCTCCTTGTAGGTCTTGTCGATCAGCTCCTTGAGCCGCAGGCTCATCCCCGAGAACGCCCGGCCCAGGCGGCCCAGCTCGTCCGCGCCGTGCATCGGCACGGTCACGCCCAGCTCGCCGGCCTCGATGCGCCCGGCAGCCTCCGAAAGCAGCGCGATGGGGCGGGTGATGCGCCGGTACACGTACCAGGCGATCACCGCCAGTATCGGGATCAGCAGCAGCAGCAGGCCGAACAGCAGCATCCGGAAGGCGTCGATCTCGCCGTACAGCTTGGCCCGGCCCAGCGTCAGCCCCGCCAGCAGCGCGTAGTCCCGGCTGTCGCTCGTGCGCTTCAGCGCGTACTGGCCCGCGCCGGCGCTGACGATGCGGCCCTCGTCCAGCGCGTCCCAGCCGCCCTCCGGGCCGCTGGCGCCGGCGCCGGTCATGTCCTCCAGCGCCACGTCGTCCAGCCGCAGGTCCAGCCGCGCGTTCCAGTCGCGGGCCAGCGCGGTCAGCGGCGCGGTGAGCTTCTGCGCGTCCACGCCCAGCACCAGCATGCCGAAGGGCTTCATCCGAAGGCTCATCAGGTTGCGCACCAGGTACACGCCGCCGTCCAGCTGCACGAAGCGGCACTGGGTGTCCAGCGCCTCGCCCATGGCCTTGACCGCCTCGTGGGCCGAGGCCAGATAGGCCGCCGTGGCGCTCTGGCCGCCCCGGGTGGTCAGGAGCAGGTCCGGGTCGTCCAGCGTGAAGCAGGCCGCGAAGGTCAGCATGCCCTCCCGGCTGTACTTGCGCTCGATGTAGCTGCGGGCCAGCCGCAGAAAGTCCCCGTTCGAGAGCGCGCCCGCGTCCCGCCGGGCCGCGGCGTCGGTCAGCTCGCCGTCGTAGGTGGCGTCCCGGGCCAGGGCCACCAGCCGGGCGACGTTCTCCTCCGCCAGCATCAGGGAATAGTCCATGCCCGTCAGCAGCGACGATTCGCTCCGGACCTTCAGGTCGCCCAGCACCGGCCCGCCGATGTACACCCCCAGCACCGCCGCGGGCACCAGGTAGCACACCAGCACGATGATCACCAGCTGGACGCGAATCTTACGGAACAGGCGCATGGAAAAAACCTCCGGTTTTTTCAGTGAGGAGTGAGGCGTTAGGAGTGAGGAGCATGAGTCAGCCAATCAATGCTCCTAACTCCTCACTCCTAACTCCTCACTCTCTGTCTATCCTTCAAACGGCAGGCTCAAATATCCCGCCATGATCCCCACCAGCCTCCTGGCCTCATCCATCGTGGGGGCCTCGGCGAATATGCGCACGCGGGGCTCGGTGCCGCTGAAGCGGACGATCAGCCAGCCGCCGTCCATGTACACCTTGCAGCCGTCCTCGTAGTTGACGCGCTGGACGGGCCGGGGGAAGTCGGGCAGCTGGCGGTTCTCGAACACGCGGGTCTGGATCTCCTGCTTGCGGGCCTCGGTCAGCTTCCAGTCGAACTCGGCGGTGTGGGCCTCGCCGAACTCGTCGAATATGTCCTGTACCGTCTGGGACAGGGGCTTGCCCGTCACCGACAGCATCTCCACCAGCAGCGACGCCGCGTACAGGCCGTCCTTGCCGAAGATGTGGCCGCGCACGGTCAGGCCGCCGGAGGACTCGCCGCCGATCAGCGCGTCGTGTTCCTGCATGGCGGCGGAGATGTGCTTGAAGCCAACGGGCACCTCGATGCATTTTTCGCCGTACTTTTCCGCCACCCGGTCCAGCAGGTGGGTGGTGGCCACGTTGCGCACCGCCGCGCCGCGCCAGCCCTTGTACTTCAGCAGGTAGTAGTACAGCAGCACCAGCACCTGGTTGGCGCTGACGTAGCGGCCCTTCTCGTCGATCACGCCCAGCCGGTCCGCGTCGCCGTCGGTGGCGATGCCCAGGTCGGCGTTGTGCTCGATCACCTGGCGCTGCAGGTCGGCCAGCGTGTCCATCGTGGGCGCGGGCAGCCGGCGGCCAAAGAAGGCGTCGTGGGTGTCGTGGATCACGTTCACGTCGCAGCGGGCGCTGTAGAGGATCGTCAACAGGCCCGTCAGGCTCACGCCGAACATCGGGTCCAGCACGATCCGCGGCCTGCGCCGGCGGATGGCCGCGGTGTCCACCCGGGCCAGTATCGAATCGAGGTATTCGTCCCGGGGGTCGATGTACTCCACCGCCCCGGCGCGCCGGGCCTCGTCGAAATCCTGGGGGCGCATGTCCGACGGCGTCAGCGCGTTGGCCTCGGCCTGGATCTCGTCGGTGATCTCCTGGGCCGCGTCCCGACCGCCCCGGGTGAACAGCTTGATGCCGTTGTACAGCGCCGGGTTGTGGCTGGCGGTGATGGCCGCGGCGTAGGGCAGGTTCCGGGTCTTCGCCGTGAACATGATCTGCGGCGTGGGCGCGGACAGGTTGATGAAGTCCACCTTCACGCCCTCGCCCATGATGGCCTCGGTGAACCAAATGGCCGCCTCGCGGCTCAGAAAGCGCCGGTCGTAGCCGATGCAGATCTCCCGCTCGACGCCCTCCCGCCGGATGCGCCGCCCCAGGGCCGTCGCCACCTTCTGAATGTTTTCCCGGGTGAAGCCGTCGCCGATCACCGCGCGCCACCCGCCGGTTCCGAACTGGATCATGCTATATCGCTCCTTTTTTTGTTAATGAGGAATTAGGAATTAGGAATGAGGAATTCCGGTGGAAATCCTTCGGATTTCTTGGATTAAATCGAACAAATCCCGAAGGGATTTGAACCTCCATTCCTCATTCCTCATTCCTCATTCCTAATTCGCCCATGATGACCCTCACGTCATGCACGCCCTCTGTGAATATCGGGATCACGTCGACAGGCATGCCGTCCACCTCGATGGCGGCGACGCCCTTTTCCACGTGGGTCGGGTTTTCGACGCGGATGCGGTAGGTGGCGCCGCGCCAGCGGCGGGTGGCCTCGAAGCCGTCCCAGTCGGCGGGCACGCAGGGGTCCAC